>JAZKXP010000020.1:0-11137 GCA_045611665.1 Alphaproteobacteria bacterium
TTTTGGCGACCCCACGGGGATTCGAACCCCGGTTACCGCCGTGAAAGGGCGATGTCCTAGGCCTCTAGACGATGGGGTCAAGAGGAATGAGTGTATTTATACAGTATAAAAAAATAAAATGCAAGTCTTTTTTTAAAAAAATAACATTTTTTTTATAACTATATAATATATAATAAATTTTTATGCTTCTCACACCTATTTATTAAAATAAAAACACTTTTTATCTTGCTTAAAAAACATAAATCCTTACATAATAAGAACAGGAGGATACTATGAATACTTTTCAAAACGCACTATCAAAACGACGATCAATTTATGCTTTAAACAATATATCTGAATTATCAACAGATGAAATAACCCATATGATTCAAAATTGTTTATATCATGCTCCGTCGGCTTTTAATTCACAGTCAACCAGATTGATTATTCTATATGGACATTATTACACGGATTTTTGGCAAATGGTTGAAGATACTTTACAAAAGATTGTCTCACCCGATAAATTTCAAACAACAAAAGACCGTATCACATCATTTAAACAAGGTATCGGCACCCTGTTGTTTTTTGAAGTTCAAAATATTGTGCAAAACTTACAAAAGAAAATGCCTTTGTATGCTGACAATTTCCCAACTTGGGCCACACAAAGCAATGCCATGATTCAATATATGGTCTGGGCAACATTAGCAGATAAAAATATCGGTGCCTCTTTACAACATTACAATCCGCTCATTGATGAAGACACACGGCGTATGTTTCACCTACCCTCTTCGTGGCGCTTAATCGCCCAAATGCCGTTTGGAGGCATTGCTGAACGAGCTGCAGAAAAATCTCATGAGCCATTGGAAAAACGCATTAAAGTATTTACAGATTAACCATTTTTTAAAAAAACACTTGCCATTTTGAGTACTTTTCGCTAAACTGACACAAAAAAACAGGAGAGCCAATGAAAAAATTATTCGCTTTTATCGCCGTTTTGTGCCTGTTGGTCTCAGTCAAGAGTATTTCAACACCAAAACCGGAAAGTAATATTTTAGGGACATTCGGAACATGGACGGCCTACGCTTTTCATGACGGGACCGGAAAAGTGTGCTATATGGCCACACAGCCGACAGAGTCCAAGGGAAAATACACCTATCGTGATGATATCTTTTTAACAATTACTCACCGCCCTGCCGAAAAAAGTTATGATGTTGTCAGCATGACGGCCGGTTTCACATATCAAAAAGGCAGTAAGCCAAACATTCGAATTGACAAGAAAAAAGCCGTTACATTAATGCCGGTCGCCAACATGGCTTGGGCAAAAGATACAGAAACGGACAAACAACTGGTTGAGGCGATGATTGCCGGGTCTAATGCTTATTTAAACGGTACATCCAAGCGAGGCACAAAAATCACAGATACGTTTTCGCTAAAAGGTTTTTCAAAGGCTTACAATGCAATCAATGAGGCTTGTGGAAGACAATGAAAAAAAACTTAATCGGACTTTCTTTTGAAGAACTAAATAACGAACTGATTTCTATCGGAGAAAAACCCTTTCGGACAAAACAGTTGTGGCATTGGTTATATCACCAAGGTCAAACTGATTTTACAAAAATGACAACTCTGGCTAAAGATTTTCGAGCAAAATTGGCTGATTTATACACAGCGGAGCATCCTAAAATCGTTACGGAGCAAACCTCCATTGATAAAACCAGAAAATGGTTAGTGGAATTTGCCGATGGCAAGCAGGTTGAATGCGTTTATATCCCCGAAGAAGACAGAGGGGCGGTATGTATTTCAACTCAAGTCGGATGCGCACAAGGATGCAAATTTTGTCACACCGGCACTCAAAAAATGATGCGTAATTTAACGGCCGGTGAAATTGTCGGGCAATTTATGACCGCCAGAGACAGTTATAACGAATGGCCGACTCCGACCGATGAAACAAGATTTTTATCCAACATTGTCGTTATGGGAATGGGAGAACCGCTGTATAATTTTGAAAACTTAAAAAAAGCGCTCAAAATTTTAATGGACGGGGACGGCATTGGTATTTCTAAACGCAAAATAACGGTATCGACGGCAGGTATGGCAGATAATATTCCGGAATTAGCTGACTTAGGCGTCAAATTGGCCGTCAGTTTACATGCACCTAACAACGACATTCGTAACCGCATTATGCCGATTAATAAAAAATATCCGTTGGAAAAATTGATTGCGGCTTGTAAAGAATATCAACGCCGATGTGACAGACGCCAATATATTACGATGGAATATGTCATGTTAAAGGATATTAACGACACGCCGGAGTGCGCCAAAGAATTAATGGAACTGGTAAAAGGGTTAGAAGTCAAATTCAATCTGATTCCTTTCCATAAATGGGATGGCGCTCCGTTTGAACCATCCGACAAAGAAACGATAAAGAAATTTTCTAAAATATTGGAAGACAATTGGTTTGCGGCCCCTGTTCGCCGGTCGCGCGGAGAAGATATTATGGCGGCATGCGGGCAATTAAAATCCGTCAAAGGTAAAAAAGAAGAATAAGGGAGAAGACAAAATGAACGTCATGGAAGCCATTTTGAACCGCCGTTCAATCAGATCGTACGATGCCTCAAAACCCATTACGGACGAGGATTTAAAAACCGTTTTGACGGCGGCTATGTATGCTCCGTCCGCAATGAATAAGCGCCCTTGGGAATTTATCGTTATTCGCGATAAAAAAATATTAGAAGCGATTCGGACTTTTCATCCGTATGCGGCCTTTGTATCCGATGCGGGATGTGCAATCGTTATTTGTGAAAATACACACAATACGTATGGCAAATATGGGCCGATTGACACCTCTTTAGCGGCACAAAATATGATGTTGGCGGCTTATGAGTTAGGATATGGTACCTGTTATTGCGGTACATACACCGATGAGCTTTGGGTAGATGAGTTTAAAAAAACATTAAATATTCCCAATGAAATTATTCCTTTCGGTTTTATTGTTATCGGGACAGCTTTAAAAACGCAGAATCAGCCCGAAAGAGTTGAAGAACATAAAATTCACTATAATGGTTGGTGAGACCTTATGTTTCCCTTTAAGGATATAAAAAAGATATAAATTGTATTTTTTGTCTTGACATTTACACCTCTTAGTTGTAATACTTGGGTATGCTATATGCATATAGGGGAAAAACGGAGACTAAAATGTTAAGTCAATTCATGGCCGAAAACGGCAAAAGGATTGTGCTGAATTTTAAAGATTTAGCCAATGATTTCAAAACTGATGGAAAAATTCAAGGTGTTATTTTTCAAATAAAAGATGTAACCTTACCCCATAAACATTTTATTTTTAATTTTGATTTATCGGGAAGATTACTGACGATTGAATTGGGGGATCAATACCGCAACAGAACAATTAAATTATTGGAGCGATCCTTTAATGGGTCCATTTATATTTATTTGAAAAATTGTAACAATTTAAAAAATATCGATTCGCCGGTCAATTATTATTTTGATTATTATAATGAGATTGTGGTACACGATAACGCCCTCGCCCAACACTTTATTGATTATGCTCAAAAGCTGGCCGACAATATTTTAAAAAATCATCATTGTATTGTTACCGCCAATACGGTTCATGACTTAACGGCTTCGGATATTTTAAATGACTTTGTTAATCAATATGATTATGCGGCGCTGACAGAAAATAAATTATTTAAAAAAGCTTATCCGAAAGACATAACCGTGTTACCTCCGGATGTCAGACCGGATTTAAATCCGGCATTTGGTGTTTTACAAATCACGAACGGGTGTTGGGTTAAGCATAAACACGGTCCATGCGCTTTTTGTGATGCTTATTCAAAAGTAGGATATGGTGAGTTAACGGTGCCAGAGTTTATCAGTCATATTGAGGCTGTCAAAAAATACTCCGGCCGAGATTGGCGCAATAAAAAATATTTTTTCCTGTCTGATGGAGATCCGCTAAAAACACAGATTCCGACTGTTGACTACTTTCGAGTTATCCGGGACTACATTCCGCAAGTACAGGGGATAGAAAGTTTTGTCACAACCGCAACTATTTTATCAAAAACGCCTGAGGAATGGGCAAAACTGAAAGAAATGGGACTTACTCGTTTGTACTGGGGTGTAGAAAGTGCCGATGATTTTGTCTTAAAATTTTTACATAAGCCTCAAACAAACTCATCTTTATATCGCGCGGCAAATCTTTTAAAAAAATCCGATATTGCCCATACGGTTATTATTATGTCGGGTCTTGGAAATTTTGAAACTGACAATACATGTCATAACCGTCATTCGGAAAAAACAATTGAATTTGTGAATAACAGTGGCTGTGATGACGTTTATGTTTCCAAATTCAAATCCATACCGGGAACTCTGATTCATCAAAAAATTACGGAGGGTATTTTAACGAATACAAAAAAAACATTGCCTGAGGATGAGCATCGCAATATTATTTCGCATTTAAATAAGCGTGTTAAAGGGGCTTACGGCACACAATTTGTTTAAATAAAGGGGGAATACATGATAAAAATTTTACTAAATCGGTTAGATGAGTTATCAACTTTAGAGTTAGATAAACCCGAAGATTTTGATCAAATTAAAGAATTGCTCAATCAACTTAGTGAACCGCGGGTTATTCAGTATTTATTGACTCATTACACCGATCAATTATTATCTTATTGCGAAGAGTATGATTTTTTTACAAAGATAGCTCTATATCATACGCCAAATGACAAACTCAGATTAAGATTGCATCTGTTTTTACCTGGGTATGCCAATCGTATTCATCATCACAGATGGAACTATGCGGCCAAAATTTTAAGAGGAGCTTATACGCAAAGTCTATACGGGAAAAAACAGGATTTCGATATAGAGACCATAGATATTTCTTCAATTAAACCGAATTTAATAACTACACACACACAAGGAGACTGCTATTGGATTCATCGAGATTATGTGCATTCTATACGTGCTGAACCGAACACCATCTCTTTATGTCTGAGAGGGCCGTCAAAAGAGGATAAGTTTTGGGTTATAGATCAAAAAGCCGAAACAAAGTGGTGGCAATATGGCGCAAAATCGGAAACTTATGAGGAAAAGAAAATTAAATCTATATCATATAACGATTTACAACGTATTAAACAACAAATGATGACTTTATTGGGAGACTTTTAATATGACACGAAATGAAAAAGATTTTTGTTCACCGGCCTTTTTAGAGGTTGTTAATTCCGTTCGTTCAATGGGACGAAATTGTTTCACGAACGTATATATTTATATTACGGAACAATGTCAATTGCGGTGTAAGCATTGTTATTTAGGTAAAGGATTACGTAATAACTTAATTATGCCAAAAGACAAAGTATTCGATCTATTGGCAAAAATAAATATACTCGGTGGCAAGAAACTCAGTATCTTAGGCGGAGAGCCGACTTTACACAAAGATTTTGAGGAAATTATCACTTATGCCAATTCATTAAATTATGATATTATCGCCATCAATACAAATGCCGCAGAAATTGCCCGTAAAAAGCTCTCTCAGATGTCACCAAATTTATTTAGTTACATTCAAGTCAGCTTAGATGGCCCTAACGCCGATATCAATGATTTTATACGTGGCAAAGGGGCTTTTAATGAGGCGTTAAAAACCATTCAAATGTTGTGTGACAAAGGATTTGATACACGCATTATCTATACGGTCAATCGTCAAAATATGGAGGGCGCTTTAGCGTTATTACCACAAATGGAAAAAATGGGGGTTTCATTATTCAAATACCATATTTTTTCAGATATTGGGAATGGAAAAGAACGCAGTGAATGGGCTTTAAGTCCAACCGAATGGATGGATTTTTACGCGCGTTTAAAACAACAACAAAACAAATACAAATTACGTATTCAATATCAACCGACCTTTACCGATAAATGTGGTTTCAACGGTTATGTTAAAGAAGGACATCAAGGCTGTATCGGATGTTTTCTGGATAGATTATCCGTTTTCCCGAATGGCAGAGCTTATGTCTGTTCCTATTTATTCGATACAGATATGCATTTTGCAGAAATATCACCGGATAACTATTTCGATTTAAATATGAATAATAATGAATTTACACACTATCAAAAAACAATACAAACAAATAAATTCAGTTGTCCGGCGGAAAAAATACTCAATAAAATCTTACCTGATGATATTTTGCCCGTTTGTCGTTTATGGAAATCAGAAGTCAGATGAATACGGTTTACGCTTTATTAAAACCCGATAATTTTTTGCAAAATACCCTGTTCCAATCAGTGGATATTTTACAAAAACACGGGTATAACATTATTGATTATAAAATTATCAGAGTCAGCGATGAATTAAGTGCAAAAATGTATGCCGAAGATTTCAATCCGACTTTGGATTTTTATACGTTTAACAAACGATTGTTCCATTTGGCTCCCGCCGTAGCCATGATATTAAACACTGACACCGAACAAGAAATATTTGCCCGACAAAAAGGGGCCGCAATTCCACTATGGATAACGGATACATCAAAATTACGATATCAAATGGGGGCCCAAAGTCGTTTGTTTAACCGCATTCATATACCACAAACAACACAACAGGCAACAACGGAACAACTCTTAACATTTGGCATATATCCGAAATATGACAAAACATTGAAACACTTAAAATCAGAGGTACAAAAATGTGGCTATATGAATGTATTGCCGGCTCCCGATAAATTATGGGAACACGTTCAGTGGCGTGTTATTTATGCTTTACCCTCATACTCGCCTAAAAATATCCTCAGACCGCTCAGCTCTTTTCATAAAAAACAAGTGAGCATGTGGACAACTATGGCATCCCTCACACCTGATCCTATTTTCCAACACATCATTGAAATAATCATTAATTTTTCTGAAAATCACAAAAAAAGACTTTTATACCAATTGGATTATTTGTGGACCTGCTTAGCGCTAAAACACATTTTTGTATCAGATATAGAAAAGTACCATTTAACAGCTTATTTTATTTATCCGACAAACTAACGATTACTCTTTTATTCGCAATTTTAACAAATGTATCATTGATACAAAAATCGGTAATAACAATAATCCGCATACAATAAAGGATATTTGAATACCATAAAAATCAATGAGCGGTTTCATCAATATCATCAACGTACCGGAGGACATCATGGCAACCATAGATTTTACAGAAATAACGGTTGACCGTTCATTTGATTGTATCCGATGATGCACAAAGTTTGATGTGATAATTTCAACGGCAATTTGAGAAGAATTTGCAATGCCGATTAAAACCAATAAGACATAGACCATCGCTATATTCGGGGCCGACATAATAACAATGGATGACAGGACACCTAAACATAACGTATAAAACAACACACGCGCCGTTTTTCTCAAGCGAATTTTATCAAGCATAACACCGGAAAAATAAGCCCATCCCGTCCTGAAAAACATATTACAACCGGCAATAATACCAAATAAATAAACCGGAACACCTTTTTCCACCATCATCGGCTGCATTCCCCAAAGTAAGGCAAATGTCAACGCTCCATAGCAAGCCGGAAACAAAATCAACCATTTAATTTCCGGATGTTTTACGGTAAATTTTGAAATATTCATCAGATCTTTCATCTTGCTGACATTATCGGCGACAACACGACGAGACTCTTTGATATTGGGTAAGAAACACACAATTACAAACCCGATAAAGGTTGTAAAGGCCGTTAAATAAGCGCACGCATCCGCGCCAAGCCAGCCATATATAAAACCGGCGGTAAGAGTTGAAAACGTTAATCCGACCAAAGATAAAGATTCCAATTTTGCCAATTTTTTATGCAGTTTTCCCTCTTTTGATCGTTTTTTCAGCAAGTCATGGTAATAAGCTTCCGCCGTTCCGGAATACAAAGCATGTGAAAAACCCAGTAGCAATTCACCGCTGAGTAACACCCAAAATCCATAGCCGTACCCCATTAATAAATTGGCAAAAACCCCCACTAAAAAAGCAAATGCGACAACGGTTTTACGGGCATATAAATCCCCGATATATCCACTGGGGATTTCCAACAAAAAGGCACTGATTGCCCAAGCCCCTTGAATTAAAAAGATATCACCAACCGTTACGCCTTTATCTAAGTAGAACAAGGCCATAACCGGCAACATAAATTTCATCATCTGCAAAAAACGGGCAGCGATTAAAAATCGGGGAGCATATTTCAGGGGGATCATTTTTCTTTCCTTAATTGTTAAAAATAATATATGTGTTTAAATACAGGGCAAACAAACTCCAAACAAACGTCGGTATCATTAATACCCCTGCCGTTTTGGATTTGTGATAAAACACTCGAATACATTTATATAAAAAATACAGCATCAATAAAATTATCACAGCGGCAAAAATAACCTCTCGCAACTTAAAAAAGGTAAAGGTCCAGAGTAAATTCATACCCAGCTGAGCCACAAACCACCGAGGTGTTACCTGATTCCATACCAAAAAAGCGGCAATAGACATTAATAAAAACAATATCGACCATACGGCTCCAAATACCCAATCCGGCGGTGTTAAAGAGGACATAGCCAATGTATCATACCAATTCATAGAATCAATCGTCATAAAGGATGCTCCGACATATCCGATTGTATTAGTTAGCACCAATAAGAAAAATAATCTACCGGCTTTTTTGAGTGTTGTTTCCATTTGTACCCCCGTTATTTTTTTATTCATATAGCATATCTATCAAAAAATAACAAGTCTTTCATAAACTATCGGGTAAATGTTTCTTGAGATTTTTGTCATTTTAACATATAATGATATGTACAGGTGACCTATGAATTTTTTTGATACGATATTTAACAAGATTTTGGATTTTATTTTACCGCCGCTTTGTCCGATATGTAAAACAAAGGTTTTATCTCATCACGGGTTATGCAGTGACTGTTTTTCTAAAATTCATTTTATCAGTCGCCCCTACTGTGAAATTTGTGGCAAACCGTTTGAGTTTGATATTCCCGAAGATCATTTATGTGGGTCTTGTTGCAAGAAAATTCCGCTTTTCACCAAAGCGCGCAGTGCCTTTTTGTACGATTCGTTTTCGGCAAAATTAATTTTACCGTTTAAACATTCGGACCATTTAGAATTAACGCCGCTGCTGATAAAATTTTTGTATCGGGCGGGTTTGGATTTATTTGATGAAACCGATTTAATTATCGGGGTACCCTTGCATCGTTTCAGATATATGAAACGTAAATATAATCAAGCAGATGTACTGGCAAAATCTTTGGCTGAAAAAGTCAGAAAACCTTACTATTCCGGTATTTTAATTCGGACACGTTCTACCGCCTCTCAAGGACACATGAAATCCGATGAAAGAAAACGCAATGTGGCCGGAGCATTCGGCATTAAGAATGCTCATCTGATAAAAGGGAAAAACGTTTTAATCATAGATGATGTTTTTACAACCGGAGCAACACTTAACGAATGTACGAAAGTATTGAAAAAGAACGGAGCAAAGAACGTTTTCGTTTTAACTTTGGCCCGCGTTGTAAAAATGTAAAAAAATATCAGCGCTTATTAAAAATACGGCGCACTTCTTCCGCAACAATTTTTTCCACCAAAGCCGGCAAATTTTTATCCAACCAATCTTGCACCATCGGTTTAATATCTTGTTCGGAAACGGTGGGAGTGAAAACATCCCCCTCTTTTCCATCCGACTGATGAGCCGATTGACTGTCAACAATCGCTGAATGTACCGGCACGTCAGTTTGACCGTCTGTACGCATTTGAGGAGTCAGCAAAAAGACATTTGACACATTTGATAAATCAGGAGCATCTTCTGTCACCTCAGGTGTTGAGGCGACAGAAGATAAAGTACCCACTCCTGATTCTGAAGAGGGGGCATCATCTTCAATTTTATTGGATAAAATTTGACGGATAGAGCTTAAAATATCATTGACGGACGGTTCTTGTTCTTGCATAGTTACCTCTTAATCAATACCCCAACCAATCCATTTATTTTGGACGTCATCATAATAAACCTCAGGATTGTAGGTGGCCACATTCAAACTTAAACCGGTCGGATTCATTTGACCAATTGCAGATAACAAAGAAAATGCAGACACGATTTCATCACGATGAGCTTTCGTCAAACTGACTTGGTTATCTAAGTGTTCTTGTTCGGCATCCAACACATCCAATACGGTACGAGAACCGACATTCGCCTCACGAATGACACCTTCCAGAGCAATTTTAGAAGCCTTAATTTGATCTTTAATAGATTGGATTTGTGCCTTAGTGGCTTGATATCTTTCCCAAGCAGCCGTTGTTTCCGAACGCACATCTTGACGTGTTTTAGCCAATAATATACGGTATTGGTTAGCCAATTGTTTCGCCTCACGCACGGCAGCATATTCCGCCCCCGCTTGATAAATCGGCACACGCAAATTAGCTGTAACTTGCCAATAATCAGCTTCATTAATTTGCGTTACCTCTTTTTGCTTACCCGCCGCCCCACGAATATCTACAGATGGAGACAAAGCGCCTTTTTTCGCACTAACAACATTAAGAGCGGATTGTTCGGCATAATGAGCCGCTCGAATTTTCGGATTATGTTTTAATGCTAAATCAATTGCCTCTTCAACCGTTTCAGGTAATTTAACCGATAAATCATCCACATCTTGCAAATCTTTGGGTTCTGTACCAACCACACTGAAGAAATTGGCTTTAGAAACCTCCAATTGTCCTTCGGCAGCGATTCGATTTGCCTTTGCCCCCGATACACGCGCTTCGGATTGAGCCACGTCTGTACGGGTAAGCTCACCGGCTTTAAAGCGTTTACGATAAGATTCTAAATGTTTTTTGAGTACCTTTTCGTTATTAATTTGCAAATCTAACACAGCCATATCACGAATCACATCCATATACACAGCCGTTGCATCCAACAACGTTACTTGTTCGGTATTTTTTAAATTAAAGCGACCGGAACGCACTTGGTTTTTTGTGGCTTGAACCGTGTTATAGGTCGTCAACCCTGAAAATACCGGTTGAACAAATGAAATGGATATATCTTTTGGAGTTTGATCGTACTCGTTAGAAACTGGACTGGTCGCATATGTATGATCATTATGGGATCGACCAATGCTGGCT
>JAZKXP010000021.1:0-5610 GCA_045611665.1 Alphaproteobacteria bacterium
ATTTATTGATGCACGCTATGGGCGCAAACGTGTCGGGTTCTTTAGGGTCGGCAATTGCTGCCGGTATTTTACTTGCTTTGTGTAGTTAGAGGTGAAAAATGGAAAATTTAGAAATGGTTTTAGACAAGTTAAACGCTTTAAATTATGAAGGAAGATATCAAGAAGCTTTGGCTGATGTCCAAATTTTATTGACACAAAATCCGGATGAAAGCTCGTTGCATGTTATCAAAGGATATGCCGAATACGGATTGGGGAATTTTACTCAGGCAGAACGTGATTTTGCAACGGCAATTTCTTTAAATCCGGATGATATTAATGCCCGTACGAATTACGCTTTGGTTTTGTTTGAATTGGGACGCTATGTTGATGGATTAAACGCGTGTGATGCCGCCTTATTTTTAGATGATACATTTGCCGCCGCCTATATAAACGGAGCACATTGTTTGGCGGCACTTGGTCATATCGATATGGCAATAGAGTATATACAAGCCGCCATTAATACAAATGCTCAGGATGCAGATGTTGTTGCTCATTCGGCGACTGTTTTAAGTGATTTGGATGCTTATGAGGAGGCGCGTGATGCTTTTATGCAGGTAGCTTCTTTACCTGATGCTCCGGCCGATATTCATAAAAAAATTGCTGACTTTTTTGACGAATCTCGTCAAAAAGGAGTCGAACGCGGGCAAATTTCACGGGATATTGATGCGTGGAGAGGGGCCTTCATGAATAATCCGGAAGTGTTCGAATATGTATCAAGGTTATTAAAACGGTAAAATTTGTGTGCTAAAATGATATGATAGAGCTGACTTATTGTGTTGGCTCTTTTTTTTATTTTTAAATGAAATCAAACACCTGTCTGGGTAAGGGGACAAATCCGTCTTTTTTTTATAAAAAAATGCAAAAAAAGCTTTATTTTTTACAAAAAAAAAGGTAATCTGCTAAGGAATGATTTTTTTAACATTATAGATAAAGGAGTATATTATGGCAGGTAGCATTAATAAAGTCATTTTAGTGGGTAATTTAGGTCGTGACCCGGAAATTCGTCACACAAATGCCGGTCAAAAAATCGTGCATTTGACAGTGGCCACATCCGATACATGGAAAGATAAGTCTGGTGAACGCCAAGAACGTACAGAATGGCACCGTGTTGTTGTGTTTAACACGAATTTAGCTGACTTTGCCGAACGTTTCTTGCGTAAAGGGTCTAAAGTGTATATTGAAGGTGCTTTGCAAACGCGTAAATATACGGACGCATCCGGTCAAGAAAAATTTACAACGGAAATTGTTTTAGGTGCTTATCGTGGTGAACTCGTTATCTTGGATAACAAAAATGCGGGTGGCAGCATGGGTGAAACGGTTGCCGCCGGCGGTGTGATGGATTCTGCCGCTAATTCCGGTTGGGATTCTGCCCCGAGTGCCGGTGACGGTTTTGATGATGAAATTCCGTTTTAGTTTTTGATTTTTAATCCGCTTAGATAATTTATATAGTTTGGGTGAACAATGAATATGATGAATGATACAGCCTTAACCAGTGGGGTTGTGGATACGGTTCCGGTATTAATTGAAGATGAAATGCGCAAATCCTATTTGGATTATGCGATGAGTGTGATTGTATCTCGTGCGCTTCCGGATGTGCGTGATGGTTTAAAACCGGTGCATAGACGTATTTTGTTTTCAATGTATGAAAACGGATATGACTATAATAAACCTTTCCGTAAATCTGCCCGTATCGTCGGGGATGTTATGGGTAAATACCACCCGCATGGTGACAGCTCTATTTACGAAGCCATGGTGCGTATGGCACAACCGTTCTCAATGCGTGTACCTCTTATCAGTCCGCAAGGAAACTTCGGTTCTATGGACGGTGATAAAGCGGCTGCTATGCGTTATACTGAGGCAAGACTTGCTCAAACAGCCCATTGGTTGATTGAAGATATTGATCGTGATACGGTTGATTTTCATCCGAACTATGATGAAACATGTCAAGAACCAACCGTTTTACCGGCCAGATTTCCGAATTTACTGGTGAATGGGTCCGGTGGTATTGCTGTTGGTATGGCAACGAATATTCCGCCTCATAACTTAAATGAAGTCGTGCGTGCTTGTATCGCTACGATTGATAATCCGGATATTACATTGGATGAACTGATTGACATTGTGCCGGCACCTGATTTCCCAACCGGTGGGTTGATTTTGGGCCGTGGTGGTGCCAGAAGCGGTTATCAAACTGGCCGTGGTTCCGTGATTATGCGGGCGCGTTGCACCATTGAAGAGTTGCATAAAGATAAAATGGCCATTATTGTTCACGAAATTCCATATCAAGTGAACAAAGCGGCTATGATTGTGCGAATCGCCGACTTGGTAAAGGAAAAAGTCATTGAGGGCATTTCCGATTTGCGTGATGAATCCGACCGTCAAGGTGTACGTGTCGTGATTGAACTCAAACGTGATGCGCATCCGGAAGTCATTTTAAATCAACTGTATAAATATACACCGCTTCAAACCAGTTTCGGTATGAATATGTTGGCTCTGAACAACGGTCGTCCGGAACTGATGAATTTGAAACAAATCATTGATGCATTTATTGCGTTCCGTGAAGAGGTTGTGCGTCGCCGGACGGTGTATGAACTCAATAAAGCTCGTGACCGTGCTCACGTTTTGGTCGGTTTGGCGATTTCCGTGGCCAACTTAGACCAAGTCATTGAAATGATTAAAACAGCTCCGGATCCACAAACGGCTAAGGCTAGATTGATGGAAACCAGATGGCAAGCCAAAGATGTCGAAGATTTGATTTTACTCATTGATGAACCGGATCGCAAAGTTGAAAACGGCATTTATATGTTGTCCGAAACGCAAGCCAAAGCCATTTTGGATTTGAAACTCAACCGTTTGACCGGTTTGGAACGTGATAAAATTCATGATGAAGTCGGTGAACTTGCCGCTTTAATTAAAGGATACTTGGATACGCTTGCTTCTCGTGAACGCATTTATGCCATTATCCGTGAAGAATTAGAGGTCGTAAATGCTCAGTTCCAAACACCTCGTTTAACAACGATTGCCGATGGGGAATTTGATCAAGATGATGAAGATTTAATTCCGCGCGAACAAATGGTTGTCACCGTAACAAATACGGGGTATATTAAACGAGTGCCACTGAACACTTACCGTGCTCAAAACCGTGGTGGAAAAGGGCGTTCCGGTATGTCCACTCGTGAAGAAGATCAAGTGTCCAGATTGTTTGTGGCTTGTACACACTCTCCACTTTTATTCTTCTCAACCCGTGGTATTGTGTACAAAATTAAAACCTATCGTTTGCCGGAAGGGTCTCCGCAATCACTGGGTAAGGCTTTGATTAACTTGTTGCCGTTACAACAAGGCGAAAAAATTACCACGATTTTAACCTTGCCGGAAAAGGCCGAAGAATGTGAAAATCAAACAGTGATGTTTGCAACGGCCTCCGGTGGCGTACGCCGTAACCGTTTAAGTGATTTCTGGAATGTTAATGCCAATGGTAAAATTGCCATGAAGTTGGATGAAGGGGATGTCTTAATCGGTGTTGAAATTTGTACCGAAGATGACGATATCTTATTGTCCGCCGCCGGTGGTAAATGCGTGCGTTTCCCGGCCTCTGATGTACGGGTATTTGAATCTCGTGCCTCAACGGGTGTGCGTGGTATGAAATTGGCTGATGGCGATAAAGTCATTTCCATGTCCGTGCTTGACCACGTCAAAGCCGATATTGAAAAACGGGATGCTTACTTAAAAGAAGCCGTAGCTCGTCGTCGTTTGGCTGGGGCTGATGAGGCTGAAATGCCGGAAACGGAAACAGTTTCAAATACAACCTTGACACCTGAAGAATTTGAAAAAATGGCTGCCGAAGAACAATTCGTGTTGACTATTACCGAAAAAGGCTATGGAAAACGGTCTTCTGCCTATGAATATCGTATTACATCCCGTGGGACTCAAGGGGTAACGAATATCAAAACAGATGATGACAAACGTAAAGCCAATGTCGTTGCCTCAATGCCTGTACCGCAGGATTCTCACATTATGTTGGTAACGGATGGCGGAAAACTCATTCGTATGCGTTCGGATGATATTCGTATTGCCGGTCGTTCTACAATGGGTGTTATCTTGTTCCGTTTGGATAAAAATGAAAAGGTTGTGTCCGCTACATGCATTACGGATTTAGGTGAGGAGGAATCCGAAACCGACAATCAAACAACCGAAAATGTATGTGAAACGGCTGTTGTTTCGGAAGAAGCTATCGAACAAGCTATTCAAAACGAAGCCGGTCAACCGCAAGTAGAACAATAACAAATAGGATAGGGGGCTGTTAAGGTCCCCTCATATTTTTAGGGAGAAAAATTATGTGTCCGTGTCCGATATGTGCAACAATAGCCCTGATTTTATTGCCGTTTGCCGGCTATAAATGGGCGAAAAAGTTTATGAAACGGCACCATTGTTCGTGTGAAAAATGCCAAACGGCAGAACATGAACAAAGCGTGCAAAATCATACAAAGTGCCATTGTAATAAATGCGCA
The DNA here is from genome assembly GCA_045611665.1 of Alphaproteobacteria bacterium. Classification (GTDB taxonomy): domain Bacteria; phylum Pseudomonadota; class Alphaproteobacteria; order CAAHEQ01; family UBA3637; genus UBA7488. The sequence goes on from JAZKXP010000021.1 coordinate 4,545, forward strand.
CATCATAAGAAAAGTAAGTAAGGAGGAAATATGAAATACTTTTCAAAGGTCTTAATGGCTGTTTTATTATTTTTTACAACAACTGCAGGAGCTCAAACAATGACAGATAAAGAAAATACACTTTTAATGGATTTAGATTATGGTCAAGTTGTGATTAAGTTAGATCCGACAATTGCACCAAACCATGTGGCCAGAATTAAAGAATTAACACGTCAAGGATTTTATAACGGTGTTAAATTTCACCGTGTCATTCCGGGATTTATGGCTCAAACAGGCGATCCGACCGGCACAGGCATGGGCGGCAGCGGTAAAAATTTAAAAGCCGAATTTAACAATAAACCGCACGTACGTGGTGTTGTGTCTATGGCCCGAGCTCAGCATCCGGATTCAGCCGATAGCCAATTTTTCATTTGCTTTGATGATGCCAGATTTTTGGATCGTCAATACACAGCCTTTGGTGAAGTCGTATCCGGTATGGAATACGTTGATATGATTAAAGCCGGTACTTCCGCCAATAACGGTAAAGTTGCCAATCCGGATATTATTAAACAAATGCGTGTAGCATCAGATGTGAAATAATTTACTGATAATATTATTTAATCAGTCTTTTGTATGTAATACGGAAGGCTGATTTTTTTATTCTTGAAATGGCTTTCTTTTTATCCCATATATTCTTTATGACACAAGAATTGATTTTAGCGGCAGGATGTTTTTGGGGAATACAACACGCTTTTGAAACGGAAACGGGTGTTGTAGCCACTGAGGTAGGATATACCGGTGGTCATACCGAAAATCCCACCTATAATGAGGTATGTACAGGTACCACAGGTCATGCCGAAGCTGTCCGTATTGTTTATGATAAATCCCAAACCAATGATGAAACGTTGTTAAAAATGTTTTTCAAAATTCATAATCCGAGCTCACTCAATCGACAAGGGCCAGATGTTGGCAGTCAGTACCGCTCAGCGATTTTTTACCTAACTGAAAATCAAAAACGAATTGCCGAACAGTTAATCGCTGATTTAAATGCCTCGGGCAGATATGCTCATCCGATTGTAACGAAAAT
>JAZKXP010000022.1:0-4812 GCA_045611665.1 Alphaproteobacteria bacterium
AATAAAAGTAGAAAATCAATAGTTAAAAACTATCAATTTTCATTTTACAAATTTGTTTTTCCTTTTTATGTTAGTCAAATAATATCCGGCATTATACATGTTTTTTCCCAAAAAGAAAAGATTTTTTTATTGATTTTTTAAAGTTTCTGTTGTATCCTTTTTCAAAGGAGAAAGTATGAAAAAAAGAAGAAAATCCCGCCCCTCATTATTTGACCGTTTTTGCAGCAAATTCGGCCCTGCAATTTTAAAAGTATGCCGTTTTATTGACAAACAGACACATGATTTTTTTGAGGGTTTGGCATGGGCTATTACCATGGGGGCTTACCAGCCGCGCCCTTATCAAGAACCCAAAGAAATCAAGCAAGAAGATGATCTTTCGACCATCACGATAAAACGTTCTCCGCGAAAAACTTTAAAAGATGATTTACGGGCCGTCATGGGCGATATTCATTCAGTCAGTCGTGATATATCAAAGGCCGTACGACAAATAGAACAGGAAGATCCTAACATTACTCAAGCCATTCAAGAAACTCAACATTCTCCCGAGTACAAAAAACAGGTGCAAAAACTCCAAGACAAAATGACCGAAGTTCAACAACGATGCCATCATGTTCGTCACGTCTGTTCACATCCGCATGCAATGAATAATGGCAGTACGTCCGGGCATGATAGTCAAAGACAATAAAAAAATTTGAATGACCTAAAATTAATTTAAATTTTATTTTTTTTGTTTTATCTGTCATAAAAAGGTCGTTTTTATGACAAACTTTATTATATCATAGTTTGTATTTTCAGCATGGCATGAAACAATTTAAAAATCAACATAAAATCAAACAATTATTTTAATTTTTTCGCTTTTCTCGCAACACATTGAATTTGCGCCATTTTATCCGTTATAAAGACGACCCTTTTCGTGACAGATAAAATTCGAAAAAAAGGAGTAAAAATTGAATATAAAACATACGTTGCAATCCGGCCGGTCTATGGTGGAAATGCTGGGAACATTGGCAGTGATGGGTGTGCTGTCTATCGGCGGTATTATGGGGTACTCGTACGGCATGGATAGATACAAAGTCAATGCAACAATCAATGATATTAACTTGCGAATGATGGATTTAATAACCCAAACAATCAATCATCCGAATTCAGCCATTAAGTTGTCAAATGAGTGGGGCAACAAGGGAACCATTTATCCGATGGATATTTCAGAAGTTATATATGATGATGGGATATCGGAATATGCATTAGAAGTAAATGATGTACCAAAACAAGTTTGTGAAATGGTATTTAACAATTTAATTTCTTCTTACTCCATTGAAATTGGTGAAAATCATTACGACAACATCATCGGTATTTCAGATAATGTATGCGATGAAGAAAATACTATGCTTTTTTATCCTCAAAAATGCTCAGGTAAAGATGAAAATGGAAATTGCATTGTCTGTGCTGATGGTTTGGAATGGTTTGACAGTGCCGGTGAATGCCTTCTGTCCAACGGATGCCCTGAAACACACCCAATACTGGGCGAATATTGTAGCCATACAGTTTGCAAAAGTTGTCCAAGCCCCGCCTATTACCAAGATAGCCAATGTCTATGCGACGGAATCATAGATTTTTCTACAGGGAATAATACAGGAAAAGACTTTGTCATATGTAATCCGTGTGTTTCACCGGCTTATGCTCAAAACGGGGAATGTGCCTGCCCATATGGATATATAAAATCATCTGATACAAAATGTTCCGCCTGCGTTTCTCCAGCTTATTTTGAAAATGAACAATGCAATTGTCCAGCTGGATATATAAAATCATCTGATACAAGTTGTTTCAAATGTCCAGATGATTCGACGCCGAATTCAACAGGTACAGAGTGTATATGTAGCAATGGCACAAAACTGATTGCAGGAACATGCTCAAACCCCGTCTTGGGAGGACTTATTGGTGGAATAGGTGGAATAGGTCCAGTTATAATAGGTGGATGCGGTGGGATAGTACCAGAGGGCTACAAATACCCTGGTTGTATTTATCCGGCAGAAAAATAACCAACTATTCACAATACCGCCTCTCGCAAAAGGGGCGGTATTTATATCTAAAATCATCTTAACAAGAGCGTTTTTTAATAGCCCCCATCCAGTTTCTACCGTTCAATCGGTTTATATTTAATACGGTGCGGTGTATCGGCATCCGTACCCAAACGGCGGTGTTTGTCGGCTTCATATTCGGCATAGTTGCCTTCAAACCACACAACTTTGGAATCGCCTTCAAACGCCAAAATATGCGTTGCCAAACGGTCTAAAAACCAACGATCGTGGGACGTAATAACGGCGCATCCCGGGAAGTCCATTAAGGCCTCTTCCAATGCACGCAATGTATCCACATCCAAATCGTTTGTCGGTTCGTCCAACAACAAAACGTTGGCGCCGGATTTCAGCATTTTTGCCATATGCACACGGTTGCGTTCACCACCGGATAAAACCCCGACTTTCTTTTGTTGGTCCGGACCTTTAAAGTTAAATTGTGATACATAACCACGGGATGGCACCTCACGTTTGCCGAGTGTCAAAATATCCAAGCCACCGGAAATTTCTTGCCATACTGTTTTATTATCATCCAAGGCATCACGACTTTGATCTACATAACCGAGTTTCACCGTTTCACCCACACGGAATGTACCGGTATCAGGTTGTTCTTGCCCCGTGATAATACGCATCAATGTTGTTTTACCAGCGCCATTCGGACCAATAATACCCACGATACCACCAGCCGGCAAATTAAATGTCAAATCTTCAAATAACAATTTATCGCCAAAGGCTTTACTTAAGTTATTAGCTTCCAAAACCACATCCCCTAAACGAGGACCTGCCGGAATAACAATTTGGGCCACATCCGGTGTTTTTTCAACAGATTTTTTCAAGAGCTCTTCATAGGCCGTAATACGCGCTTTGGATTTTGCCTGACGTGCTTTTGGAGATTGACGCACCCATTCTAACTCCTCCTTGAGTGTGCGTTGGCGTGCTTTTTCGGCATTTTGTTCAACCTCTAAACGTTTTTGTTTTTGTTCCAGCCATGACGTATAGTTGCCTTCATACGGAATACCTTCACCACGATCCATTTCCAAAATCCAACCTGTAACGTTATCTAAGAAGTAACGATCGTGAGTGACCATAACAACTGTACCTGCATAGTTTTTCAAATACGTTTGAAGCCATGCTACGGATTCGGCATCTAAATGGTTTGTCGGTTCGTCCAACAACAGCATATCCGGTTTGCTTAAGAGCAAACGACACAAAGCCACACGCCGTTTTTCACCACCGGATAATTTCGTTACATCTGCATCGGACGGCGGACAACGAAGTGCATCCATGGCAATTTCAATTGTGCGTTCAATTTCCCAACCATTACACGCATCAATTTTTTCTTGCAATTCGGCTTGTTCAGCAAGCAATGCATCCATATCGGCATCCGGATCGGCGAACTTCATATTAACTTCTTCATAACGTTGCATCAAATCACGAATTTCACCAACACCATCCATAATATTGCCCATAACGTCTTTGGTTGGGTCTAATTGTGGTTCTTGAGGCAAATAACCCACTTTAACCCCATCGGCAGCCCACGCTTCACCCGTAAAATTATCGTCTAATCCAGCCATAATTTTTAAAAGGGTTGACTTACCGGCGCCATTCGGACCTAAAACACCAATTTTTGCCCCAGGAAAAAAGCTGAGCCAAATGTGTTTTAAAACCTCTTTTCCACCCGGAAATGTTTTACACAAATCTTTCATCACATAGATATATTGATAACTTGCCATAAATACTCCTTTTGTTAATAATTAAATTGGGTGCATTATACAAAAATGCCCCATAAAAGTCAAGAAAAAAGGGAGCTTATCTGCTCCCTACTCTATTCTTATTTTTTACCAAATATTTTTTTGATACGTCGCCCCAAACTGACTAATTTATGACGTACAAAATATTTTATAACTAAGTACACATCTCTTTGTTTCATATTGCGATAATCCACATCAGCATAATGTTTAATAATTTTACGGCGACGGGCTTTTGCAAAGGGTTGGTCCACAATATTGGACAAGAATGTCAAAATACTTTCATCGGAATATTTATCCGGTAATTTGCCACCAACAAACACAGGCTCATTCAGCATTTGTAAATACGCTTCATCATCGTTATCCAACTGTTTAATTTTTGCAATAATATCATCAATACTGTCATAATCATGACAATTAATAAATGCCTTAGGATTAAAATCTTGAATGGCTGTCTCATCACCATAATAAATCGGTATTGTCTCAGCGGCAAAAGATTGTAGAATTTTTTCCGTACAATACCCACGCGCAGCCACATTTTCAAATGCAAATGAAAATTTATAATTCTTTTGAAATTCATATTTATCGGGAACGGGGCCACCAACATTATTTTTATATTTTCCGCCGGAATCCACTTGTTTATAAGCATTTAATTTTTCAAAAAATTCCTCACGATAGCCATCTGTTTGTTTCATATTGGAAATAACCATACAGCAAAATTTACGTTTTGCAGCTTCAGCCTCCATATATGACTTATCCAAAGCTCGTTGCAAATCCTTTAAATACATACGCCACAAGGGTAATCGCATATAACGATCTTCAAATTCTATATGATGAAAACCAAATGCATAATCACAGTAGTTAAAATTAGGAACAGCATTTTCGCCAGTAAAGAAAATCCGAACACCATCAAAATTATGATGTTGATTACCATACACGCTGTAAAACAAATAATCCGGTTTATCAGATAGTTCTACATTATATTTTTC
>JAZKXP010000023.1:0-8396 GCA_045611665.1 Alphaproteobacteria bacterium
AAAACATCATATAACTACGAAAAATTTAGAAAATGGCCGTTCTATGGTAGAAATGCTGGGCACTTTGGCGATTATTGGCGTCCTGTCTGTTGGGGCGATTGCGGGATACAGTTACGGAATGGATAAGTATCGTGCGAATGAAACAATTAATGATGTGATGCTGATGGGGGTGGATGTAATTACACAAGCCTCACGAACTGGTGGAATGCCGAACTTGTCGGCCGAATGGGGAACAAAAACAACCGTCGGATATGATTTTACGGTTGTACCAAACCCCGAAGATGAAACCCAATACGGCATTCGAATCAGCGGGGTTCCCGCCCGAGTGTGTAAAATGGTTGGTGTTGCCTTAAAACCCATGGCCTCGGTGTATGTAAATGATGATGAACATATCACCGAAGAAGACCCCTGTGACGAATCGGACAACAACACCATGGAATTTTATTTTGCAACCGGCGCCGTTGAATCGGATGGTTGTAAAACGGATGCCGATTGTGGTGCGGGAAACTACTGTGATGCGGATACCGGCTTTTGTTTCAACGGATCGGCACCGGAAGGAACATATGGCGCCTGTGATACAAATGATTCTTGCTGTTCCAGTGGAGTTCCATACGCCAAACACGGAGATGATTGTACCATTAATACCCCAAATGACGGTATGTGCTATTACGGTACATGTATCGCGAAAGGATGTACCTATGATGAAAAAAAATGTAAGGGGTTTGGGGTATATTGTGCCAGCCCGAATGACAGTTGTACCGAAGCATTCCCTAGTGGTAAAACCGGCACATGCGTAGAGGCGGATTTTGCAGAACTTGATGTTGGGGACAAAACATATTACGTATCGCACCATTATATGAGTTGGTGGGATGCAGACGCGGCCTGTAAGGCGTTAGGACGTGATGGATTGGTGGAAGTAGATGACCTTATCAACGGTTGGAACGGCAGTTATGATTCTAACCCCCATGAATTTACGGACCTTGGCAAGGCCTTGCAAAGCCACTATGGGAGCGATTGGGAAATTTGGACAAATAACTTGACAGGTGGCGTTAATTCTTGCAACGCGTACTACGTGACCCTGTACGATGGTGACGTCGGCAACTTCGTTCGCTACAACGACTACTACTACGCGGTCTGTCGGTAGTTTTTCGGCTTTTTAATAGGGGGGGCTTTTGTCTATCGCCGATACTTCCAGAGTATCGGCGAGAATCCCGCCCGAAGGGCGTCCGCTTGATTTATGAATATAAAAATGCCGTTAAAAAATTCTCCGCCATTTTTTTTACCATCTTAAACGGGGTAAATATTACCCCTCAATTCGTTTTTGAATCTTGGCCATTTTGGTACGCAGAGCCTCTTCAATATTTACATTAAATGTTTTGGCTAAGATACTGACGGCAATAATAACATCGGCAACTTCCAATGCTAATTCATCGGCGTTATGGTCTTTGTCGGCCCGCTGACGACCAAAGTAATCCAAAACCGCATCGGACAGTTCTCCGACTTCTTCCGTTGTTTTGACCATACGTCCGTAGGCCATTTCTTTGAGGGATGGTGTTTCCCCCGTGCTGATAAAATGGTTATGCAGTTTTTCGCAAAACGCATCTAATTCGGTAAAGGTCAGTTCACTCATACGCTCTCCTTACATTTTATCGGGAACTTGTAATCCCAACAATTCGGTCATTTGACTCATCACACGCAAGGTATATTTCGTCAAAGTCAATCTGGATTTTTGAGTTGCTTCGTCGGTACCTTTAATCGGGCAATCGTGATAGAATGTGTTGAAATCTTGTGCCAATTTAAACAAATAATCGCAAATCACGTGAGGCATACGGTTATCATACGCCGTTTGCACCATATCGGGTAATCCGTATAACCGCAACATCAAACTGCGTTCCGCCGGATTTGAGAGAATAACTTTATCCGCCGGTGTGATATGTGCCGTTTCATTCATTTTTTGCAAAATGGATTTCATACGCACCATGGCATACAGGATATAAGGACCCGTTTTACCTTCGGTACCGGTCAATTTTTCTTCATCAAAGATGTAGTTCGTTGTTCTGTCATTCATCAAGTCGGCAAATTTTAAAGCAGACACACCCACGATTTTGGAAATGGATTGTTTTTCCTCGGCAGTCAAATCTTTACCCATTTCTCCGGCTTCCATTTTTTTGAGTGCTGCCTCTACCGCTGTATCAATCAATGAACGCAAGGTCGGTACACCACCCGAGCGGGTTTTATAAGGTTTATTATCGGCGCCGTTAATTGTGCCAAAACCCAAAAATTCCAATTTATTCATTGGATATAGACCGATTTTGTCGCTGGCAATAAAGACTTGTTCCAATGCCATAGACTGACGTGCATCAATGACATAAAAAATATGGTCCGGATTAAATTCCTCTACACGTTCTTCCACGGTTGCCAAATCGGTAGCGCCATAGCTGACCGCTCCGTCCGATTTAACCACAATCATCGGGGGTAAATCGTTCCCGTTTTTGGATTTGCCCATCGGGATAACATAGGCGCCATCATCTAAAACTAAATGACCTTGGTCTTTTAAACGATCAACCATTTTTAACAGGCGTTCTTGGACATTACTTTCACCATGCCATAATTCAAATTCAATACCTAAGATGTTGTATAATTCTTTGATATCGGCCACGGACATAGCAATAAATTGTTTCCATAATGCCCGATATCCCGGATGTCCTTCTTGCAACAAGCGTGTGTTTTCTTTCGCTTTGGCATTAAATTCTTCGTCCGTTTTACATTTGCCCGAGGCAATCGGATAAATGTTTAATAAATCTTCGGCCGTAAAGGGAGCCTCTGCCGGATAATCGCCCGTATGATTGTCATCAAAGTAGGGGGCATTCGGAAAACGTTCTTGAACTTCGGTAATGATTTGCCCCATGGGTTTTCCCCAATCGCCAAGGTGAACATCTCCGATAACTTCATCCCCGACATACCGGCAAATACGTTTGATAGACTCTCCGATAACAGCACTGCGCAAGTGTCCGACATGCAAGACCTTGCCACAATTCGGCCCACCGTAGTCAATCACGATTTTTTGAGGCATATCCACCCGTTCATAACCGCATTTATCACCGCTTAAAACATCATAGGCCATATTGGCCAATGCCGTATCATCAATTGTCATATTAATAAAGCCGGGACCGTCAACGGAAATGGTTTTAAAAAATGAATCGGCACGCAAATACTCGGCAATTTTTTCGGCAAGGACACGTGGCGGTTGTTTGGCTGTTTTAGCCAGCGCCAAAGCCCCGTTTGATTGATAATCACTGATATCCGGACGATCGGAAGTGCGCACTAACGTATTGGCGTTTTCAAATCCGGCCAGCTCAAAAGCCTTTGCCACTTTTTCTTTGACGGTATTTTGTAAATTCATTTTTTATCCTTTCTCAAAAAAATATTGCCTCTATGATACACAAATGGTGTAAAAAATGCAAGCCTTTTATATGGTTATCGGATAAAAAGACGTAGGGCGTATTTTATTCTTGACTTTTGATGTGAATTTTCGTATTCTGATTATCGCAAGAGAATGGGCGACCGGTCAGGTCAGCGGGTCAGGGTCGGAAGACAGCAGCCCAACCTTTCTACAGTCGGGTCATCTCTCTTGCACTTTGCGTTTTTTTAAGGTTTTGTGGTGGTAAGGATTTTTGAATGGATAATGCGCAATCTCATGTTTTGGCCAGAAAATACCGTCCTCAGGTGTTTGCCGATCTAATCGGGCAAGAGGCTTTGGTTAAAACAATTACAAACGCAATTGCCACAAACCGTTTGGCTCACGCTTATATGTTGACAGGGATTAGAGGGGTTGGTAAAACCTCGTCAGCTCGTATTATTGCCAAAGGCCTTAATTGTATCGGTGAGGATGGGCAAGGTGGTATGACGCCTAATCCATGTGGAAAATGTCGCCATTGTTTGGATATTGCCGCCGATTCCCATATTGACGTAATTGAAATTGACGCCGCCAGCAATACCGGTGTGGATAACGTGCGTGAAATTATTGAGGGGGCTAAGTATAATCCGGTTTCTGCCCGCTTTAAAATTTACATCATTGATGAAGTTCATATGTTGTCTAAGCAAGCCTTTAATGCCTTGCTGAAAACCTTGGAGGAACCGCCGGCACGCATTAAATTTATTTTTGCCACAACGGAAATCCGTAAAGTGCCGATTACGATTTTATCTCGGTGCCAACGTTTTGATTTGCGCCGGTTGGATGAACAGTTGCTCTCTGACCATTTGGGAAAAATTACCGCGTCTGAAGGGGCAAAGGCCGAAGAAGAAGCCTTACATTTAATTGCTCGGGCAGGGGACGGGTCCGTTCGTGATTCTTTGTCTTTGTTAGACCAAGCGATTACCCAGTTTAATGGTGATATTAAAACGGCCGATATCCGGGATATGTTGGGGCTTGCCGACAGAAGCGGTTTATTTGATTTGTATGAAGCCATTATGTCGGGACAGGTGGCTGACGCTCTTAATTTATTAGATAATCAGTATAATCAAGGGGCTGACCCATTGGTTATTACCCAAGATATGATGGATTTAACGCATTGGCTGACACGTGTTAAAATTATGCCGGAACTTGCCAATGATTTAACGGTTCCAGAAACAGAACGTGTGCGTGGTAAAAAGATGGCCGAAACATTGTCTATGGCAAGTTTGACAAGTGTATGGCAAATGCTCCTTAAAGGGATTTTGGAGGTTAAAGGGGCGGATAATGCCTTAAAAACTTTGGAAATGTTGGTGGTACGATTGGCTTATGCCGCAGATTTGCCCAGTCCCGCTCAGATGATTGAAGACATAAAAAAAAACTCTAGCGTCATAGATGTTCGTCCGGCTCCGACTGTGCTAGCGGGCCAGAGTGCACAAGCGGTTCAATCCTCTCAACCGATAAGTTCTTCTCAAATGTTCAGTCCGATGGGATTTCAAGAAACGGCGCCGATTGTTCAACCGGCTACACCGACCGTGTCAATTAAATCCATTGCCGATATGGCAAAGTTGGCCAGAGAAAAACGGGAAATGCTTTTAGCCTTTAATATTGAAAACCATGTGCGCCCGATTGAGATTACGGATGGTAAATTGGTTTGCAGTTTTACCGATTCGGCACCCGATAAATTATCGTTTGATTTAACTAAGTTTTTGACGGCCAATACCGGTATTAATTGGACGATAGAAACAAAGTTAGAAGGTGGGGCCAAAACGCAGTCTGAAGTCAAAGAAGAAAAGAAAAATCAACAGCTTGCCGAATTGAAACAACATCCGGTGGTTGGAGCGGTTTTAAATGCCTTTAAGGGGGCTAAAATTGAAAAACTGACACCGGTTAAGAAAATAGATTTTGCCGATGAACCGGAAGATGCTACGGAAGTTTATGAATAAGTGTTTGGTGGCTCTCACTTGCTTTAATTGTGGTTTTATGATATAATAACAGATGAGCTTTTAAATATGCTCGTTGACAAAAACACGGGTAAGGAGACAAAAGATATGACTGATATTAAAGAAACGTATTTTCAAAAAGCTCTGTCAAAAGAAAAACGCGCAGTTCGGATGGATTATTATGATATGAATTTCCAAACTGACTTTTCGGAATTAGTCGATTTTATCGATAAATATTTCACTCTCCGGGATAATAAATTATTATTAAAAAATCAAAGCAAAAAAAGTGTTTATGATTTAGAAGGAGAGCTTGTTTCAAAATCTCGTGGTATTCTGAGTGCATCGGATTATATTGAAAAGAATGGGCGGGAAGTGGGGTTTGATTTTAGTTCGGACCCTTTGCGCTGTGCCGCTTTAAAAGATTTATCCGTTGCCTTGAAAGATAAGCATGAAAAAGAGGCAGAAAGAAAAAGGGATGTAAAAGAAGTGCAGCCACCGGTAATACCTTCTAAGCCGTCTGTGGATAAACCCTCTACTACGATTGCAAGCGGTAACTCTTCACATATGTCTCAAATATTACATACCTTATCGGAAAAATCTGTTTCAAAACCAAAAGTTCCTCCTGTAAGGGAGCCGCTTTCATTTACCAATCAAACGGTCTTTACTATTAATATGAGTAAAAACGGCAGATAGCCACCCGAATAAAACTCAGAAAAAATATCTGTCTTTATTGTTTGAAAAATCATTTTGGATTGCGGATTATATTATGCGATGACTTGTTTGATTTTGGCCACCATGCCGGCAAAACCGTTTCGGCGGGTAGGGGATAGGTGTTCGGCCAGACCTAATTCATTAAAAATACCATCAATGTCCAAAGCGTTAATTTCTTCTGTTGTTTTCCCATTTACCAAGATACGCAAAACGGCCTCTAACCCACGGACAATATGGGCATCACTATCCATATCAAAATAGTGCAAGTTGTTTTCACATCTGTGAGTTATCCATACCTGTGACATGCATCCTTCTACTTTATTAGAGGGAATTTTATCCTTGTCCGGCAGGGGAGGAAGGTGTTCGCCTAATTCTATTAAATATCGGTATTTATCCTCCCAATCTGTCAGGTAAGAAAAATTGTCGATTAATTCATCCTGAGTCATTTTTTTTCTTTTCATATAGTTATTTTGTTTCTTCTTCCGGCTGAGTTTTGTTATCCGGGGACAAAATGACCTCTGAGTTAACTGATAAATAACCTGCACTGTTATAGTCAATATCAAATGTATCCACGGTTTCCCCTGCCGTATTTGTTGTTCGTTTAGCCATATCTAAAAACGGTCTTAAATAGTCTAACATACCTGATTGCTTTACGGCACATTCCGGCGGTAAATGAGTGGCATCCAAAGATATATTCTTTAATGCAGCTTCACAGGCTTCTTGGTTTGCCGGTTGCGGTCTGGGAGATAACGTATCAAAGTTTGTAACGCTCAGAGTTCCTTTCATGACAATATCTTCGTTGGCGGAACGAAGCGTTCCGGTTAAAGACAAACTGCCATCGGGAAAATTAACGGTTATTTCTTTAATTGTTCCGACCGTATTTTGTACCATTTTATTGGCTAATTCTATTAACAGACGTTCAGTTTCTTTCGCCGAATCGGATTTGATATCTTCTTCTTGATTATAAGCTGCCTCTAAATTAACAAAATTTAATAATTCTGCACGATTTACACCATCCAACGCAATATGCATTTGAATATTTTGCGGTAAATTTTTAATATTTATTTGTGATTTTATATTCGAAATATCCGCTTTGAATTCGGGAGTTGTCTCAAGCGATTGAGTCATTTTTATAGATGCTGTAATCGGATATTGTCCCAACAAGGGCATGTGTAATTGAATGGTTGGTATCTCTAAAGAAAACTCGGAACTTTTCGCTGTTAAAATTTGCTGTACTTTGTTACCGGTTATTTCAGAACCGATAATGTGTGTATTTTGTATGATTTTAGGAGCCGATAGTTGGAATAAATCCGTTTTTAAATCAACATTTTCAAAATTTGAAGCGCTGGCAATATCGATTTTATCTGCATTTAATCCGACAAGAGAATCTGAAAATACAGAATTAATATTTAATTTAATATCCTTATCGGAAATGGAAATATCGGATGCTTTAACGGATGTATTTGTTGTTAAAGCCAAATCGGGGACCCAAGAAATTGTTTCCTCATAGGTATCGGCGGATATTTGGGGAGTATTAAAATATTCGCGTACGAACTCAGCCCATTTTATCCAAGATTCCGAACTGATTTGATATTGTTTTTTTTCATTAAAATCGGCAATACGAATCATGCGTAACTCGTATTTTGGCATCTCTGGGTCATTGGGGCTGTCAAAAGTAATAATAAAGTCATCTCCATCCGAACGAACATCCGGACGCAAAAGGTCATCTAAATTTTTATAGTATAAATAGGTTTCTGCCGCCTCTAAAATTTGTTCTTCGGATATGCTATACAGTTTTAAGTTGGTGTCCGGTGTTTTTTCTTCTTGAACAATCGGAGTTTGTGGTTTTTCTTTTTGAACAGTCGCAGCCGGTGTCTTTTTTGCAACGGCTTGAATGTGTGTTTTTTGCACAGAAGGAGTATTGAGCTTATTTAATCCGATGACGGCGACGCCGATTAATAGAGCCGATGCGGCAGCACATCCTAATAAAATTTTTTTCATGATTTTCCTCCTTTTACTTTTGTTCTTCATTAATGACGATAACCTCTTCCGATTCCGGCAGTTTGTCTTCGGGCATCACGGCTTCGGAATAATCTGGTTGAGGCAAATGATTTTGTATTGTTGCACTGGATGCAGCGGGGGTGTTTACAATAGGGGTGTCGTTCTTTTTTAATTGCACAATACCATATATTAAGATGGAAAATATTAAAATCAGTAACATAATTACGGCATTTTTCATAAAACAACCCCATGTAAAAACAATTTTTTATAAATTATACAGCTTAGATATA
>JAZKXP010000024.1:0-20929 GCA_045611665.1 Alphaproteobacteria bacterium
CATCGACTGATGCGCGTGTAGCAGAGGCCTATGCCAAAAAATTATATGATGTTTTTGCCACCGAATATGATGAAAAAATGGAAAAATTAGAGGCCGGCGCTTTAGATGAAACCATCAAAACAGTATCTGAAAAACAATTTAAAAAAGTGTTGGATTTAGCTTGCGGAACAGGAGGTTTTGGTAAAAAGTTAAAGCATAACTTTAACTCATTAACCGGGGTGGATATTTCCCAAAATATGCTGGATATTGCCCACATAACGGGTGTGTATGATAAATTGATTCGTTCATCGGTGTCTGAGTATTTAAAATCATCAAAGGACACCTTTGATTTAATCGTGGCATTGGAATTGACGGGGTATTTAGATAATTTGTCCGATTTATTTCAAGGGGTAAAATCGCATTTGGCGCCCGATGGTATGTTTATTTTTTCCATTGAATATCCAACCGATAAAAACGATACCCAGCTATCTGTATCGGGTCGGTATTTGTACAGTTTAGAGTTTGCTCAATCAGCTTTAGAAAAAGTTGGTTTCAAAACGGTAGAGGTAAAAGAAATAAATCTACGGCGTGAGGGAAGCGGTTATGCACAAGGGGCGCTTTTTGTTGCCTCCCCTCAATGATATGTTATTATTGAATAGATGTTAACCACTCGGTTAGAGCCTCATAGGCCCTAGACGTATACAGTTTCTTTTTATCTGCGCCTTTGATTTTTTTACCGTTTTGCAATCGTTCCACCGGTGGAAAAATACCAAAGTTAATATTCATGGGTTGGAACGTTGTATCATTGGCCTCAACCGTAATATGGCGGAGCATTGCCCCTAATGCTGTTTCAGCCGGTGGTAACGGCATATCGGGATTGGCGGTAAATAACCCTGCCAATAATCCGACTGAGGCACTTTCAATATAGCCTTCACATCCGGTAATTTGTCCGGCCAAACGAATATGAGGAGCCGCCTTCAATCTGAGAGTTTCATCCAATACTTTCGGTCCACATACAAACGTATTACGGTGAATACCACCCAATCTGGCAAATTCGGCATTGGCCAGCGCCGGTATCATTTTAAAGATTTCTTTTTGAGCCCCATATGTCAGTTTTGTTTGAAACCCGACCAAGTTCATTAGGGTGCCTTGTTTATTTTCTTTTCTGAGCTGTACAACGGCAAACGGTCTGCGATTATCTTCGTGTGGATTGCGCAGTCCAACCGGTTTCATCGGGCCAAACAGCAATGTTTGACGACCGCGTTCTGCCATGACTTCAATTGGCAAACAGCCTTCGAAGTAGGGGGTGTTTTTTTCCCATTCTTTAAAATCCACTTTTTCACCGGCAAGCAGAGCATCAATAAAGGCATTATATTCATCTTTGCTTAAAGGACAATTTAAATAATCCGTGCCGTCTCCTTTGTCATAACGGGATTGATACCAAGCTTTGCTCATATCTACACTGTCAGTATAAACGATTGGCGCAATTGCATCAAAAAAGTGCATGGAGTCTGTACCGGTTATAGTCATTAACTCATCGGCTAATTTATCCCCGGTCAACGGACCGGTTGCCAAAATCACCGGATCGGTTGTATCTAACGGCAAATCAGCTTCTTTAATTTCTAAGGTAAAATTCGGATGAGATTTTAAGGTATCCGTAATCATTTTTGAAAATTCTTCACGATTAACGGCTAAAGCGCCACCAGCCGGTACAGCCGTTTTATCGGCACAGCTCATGATCAGCGAATCGCACCGGCGCATTTCTTGATGTAATAAACCGACGGCACTGGCTTCGGCATCATCTGAACGCAGTGAGTTAGAACAAACCAGCTCTCCAAATAATCCTGTTGAGTGAGCCGGGGTTTGTTTAATCGGTCTCATTTCAATCATATGGACGACAAATCCACGTTTTAATAATTGCCAAGCCGCTTCTGATCCTGCAAGTCCTGCTCCGATAATCATTATTTTTTGTGTCATTTTACTCTTTCCTTTTTTGAATAAATCTGCTATATCATATTTATGCGCAAAAGTGAATTGTTTTTATTGGCTTTGATGTGTTTTTTTATCTTTCCTGTTTTGGCAAAGGAGGAAAACGCCTCTCATAGTGCTAAAAATTTGCCAAAGACCATTGAAGAATTTAATGCCCAAAATCCAATGTCGGCTGAAATAAAAGATGATGATTATTGGGATTTGGCTTGGCATGCTAAGACAGCCGATTATGGAGATATGCACAGTCAATTTGTATTGGCCAGAGCCTATGAATATGGCAAAAATACACCGGTAAATCCTCAAAAAGCAATGGCTTATTACAAAAAAGCGGCTCAGCAAGGACATTTGGAAGCGTGTATGCGTTTGGGGAAAATTTATACCGAAAATAAATGGGTTAAAGAGGATTTGGAACAATCCGAATTTTGGTATGAACAGGCAGCTGAAAAAGGGTATGCTCTGGCTCAGATGAAGCTATCTGATATCATGGAACGTAAAAAAAAGCCCGATTACGAAACGGCATATTATTGGCTTGCCATGGCCACAAAACAGTTGTTTCCGCATGAAGTGGATTTGGAAAGTAAGGCTCCTCGTTTGATTAAATTGGCTGACAGTATGACCCCGGAGGAATATGAACGTGTTTTAAAACGCCTTGAGGAGGCCAAATGAAACCTTTGTTTTTGGCTCCAATGGCCGGTATTACAGATAAACCCTTTCGTCAAATGGTTCGTAAATTTGGAAATCAGACTTTATTTACTGAAATGGTTGGGGTAGAAAGCTTGCTGCGTTCTCATCCGGTTACCCGAAAAATGATGCAAGTTGCCGATGAAGAAAATATTGTCGTTCAACTGGTTGGTCCGGATGCCTCTCATTTGGCGCAGGCGGCAAAAATTGCCGAGGATATGGGGATACGTGCCATTGATATTAATATGGGGTGTCCGGTCAAAAAACTCATTAGTAATTATTCTGGGGCTAAATTGATGTTGGACCCTGAACGAGCGGCCGATATTGTAAATGCTGTATCCAATGCCGTTAAAATACCGGTATCGGTTAAAATGCGTCTCGGGTGGGATGAAAAACACCAAAATGCGGTTGAGTTTGCTCGTTTGATGGTTCAAGCCGGCGCAAAACGTTTAACGGTTCATGGTCGCACGAAGGATCAAGGGTATGCCGGTCATGCCGATTGGGAAAAAATTGCCGAGGTGAAACGGTCAGTTTCAATTCCGGTGATTGCCAATGGAGATATTATGGATAGAGCCTCTGCATTAAAGGCCGAAAGTATCACCGGTGCAGATGGCTTAATGGTTGGGCGAGGGGCTTTAGGGCGACCTTGGGTATTATCCGAAATCGAAACGGGTCAGCGACCGGTTTTTAACTTGGCCGATTTGGTATCGGAACATTTGGATTTAATGTTGGATTACTATGGACTGCACGGATTAAAGGTTGCCAGAAAGCATATTGCTTGGTATGCGAAGGGTAAAAAATGTCTTGCAGAGTTTTGCCAAAAAGTGTATGTTGAAACAGATTTAAAAAAAGTTAAGCAGATGATTAAAGACTTTTTTGAAGGCGAGGGGTAAATGAAAATTATTATTGCGGGGGCCGGACAAGTTGGAATTGCGTTGGCAAAATATTTACGCGAAGAAGATCATGATATCGTTTTAATTGATAAAGATGAAGAAAAATTAGGGAATTTAAGTGAACAGCTGGATATTCAAACAATTTGTGGGTCTTCGGCTTATCCCGGTGTTTTGGATAAAGCCGGCGGACAACATGCCGATGTTTTTTTGGCTGTAACGGGGAACGATGAAACAAATATCGTAGCGTGCGGTGTTGCCAAATCTGTCTTTAATATTCAAAAGCGTATTGCCAGAATTTCTTCCGGTGAGTATATGATGGCAAAGTATAAAAATTTTTTGCATGAGCAATCTATTGAGTATGTTATTTCACCTGAGGTTGAAACGGTCGGTCGTATCCTGCAAATTTTGCCGTTGGCTGGTGCGGTGGAAATGGTGCCGCTATCGGATGATTTGGTTCGTTTTGTTGGTGTAAAGTGCAAAAAATCATCTCCCATGTTGGGTAAAACCATCACACAAATTCATCGTGATTTTGAAGGATTATCCGTTCGGGCAGTGGCAATTACCCGTCGGTTTAGGGTTATGCCTTTAACAGATACGGTTGTACGTGCCGGAGATGATGTTTATTTTGTTATAGATAAACGTCATTTGGTTCAGGCTTTGGATATTTTGGGATACGAAAACGATTCGCCCAAATATGTGATTATTTTTGGTGGCGGTCGGATTGGGGCTCAGTTGGCCAGAGCTTTGGACCAAGATACGGTTTCCCATAATATAACCATTGTGGAAAAAAATGATGAACGGGCCAGATTTTTAGCGGAACGTATGCAGAACACTCTGATTATTAACGGGGACGGATTGGATGAAACGTTATTGGACGAGTTGAATTTAAAAAATTATGATTTTGCCATTACAACAACCCACAGTGATGAAAACAATATTTTATTGTCATTATTGGCTAAACGCAGCGGTGTTACCAGAACTTGTGCCTTAATTCAAAATGATGTGTATGATACTGTTTTATCCGGATTGGGTGTGGATACAATGATTGATCCGAATGCTGCCATGGTTTCTTCTATTTTACAGCACATTCGTAAAGGTCGTGTAAAAAGTGATTACTTCTTACAATCCGGTGTCGGTGAAGTGTTGGAGTTAGAAGTTGTTAAAACATCGAAAATTACAAAGTCTCCGTTGGGGAAAATACATTTGCCGGAAGGTGTCGTGATTGGTGGTGTTGTCAGAGGTGATTTGTTTTTACTACCCAACAAAGATTTGATTGTTCAAGAGGGGGATAAAGTGATTATCTTTGTAGAACGCGGTCATGTCGGGGAAGTTGAAAAATTGTTTTCTGTCGGATTTGCCTTTTTTTAAATGATGAATGATATAACAAAACTTTGTGGTATACCGGTTGGATATGAAACGTTCGCATTGAATGAAGTGCTGAAGAAAAAAACATGCGTTTTATATATCGTGCGTGATGAAAACCGATTGCAGTTTATGCAAAATATTCTATCTTTGATAATGCCGAATTTAACGGTGTTATCTTTTCCGGCTTGGGATACGGTGCCGTATGACCGAGTTGCTATGTCGCCGGATATTGAAGGGATAAGAATTGATACACTCTCTCATTTGGCTCAAGGCGGTTTAACAAAAGGTATTGTTTTGACAACGGCCTCTGCCATTATGCAACGGGTACCGGAGCGGACATTTTTTAAGGAATCTTCTTTGATGTTAAAAGAGGGAGATACAATTTCCTTTGATACGTTGACGGCATTTTTATCCAAAAACGGATATAAAAATACCTCGTCTGTTATGGAAACGGGGGAATACGCCATTAGGGGCGGATTAGTGGATTTATGGCCGGCAGGTTTTTCCTCTCCGATTCGAATAGATTTTTTCGGCGATGAAGTTGATTCCATTCGATTATTTGATGCCGTTACTCAGCGCAGTGGGGCTAAAGTCGACAAATTATCCTTAAAACCAATGCGTGAGTTCGCTCTTAATGACCAGTCTATTTCCTTGTTTCGTTCCCGTTATCGTGATATGTTTGGCGCAGGGCGGGAAGATACGCTGTATGAGTCTGTATCACATGGCAGATATACCCAAGGGTTAGAACACTTTTTGCCTTTATTTCACGATAAACTGGAAACTTTGTTTGATTATGTGCCGGATTTTTCTGTCGTATCCGATTATGGATTAGCAGAAGCCCTTACTGCCCGTCATGAACAGGTTACGGAATATTATGAGGCCAGATGCGAGGCTTTAAAAGAGGGCATGGGAGGAGGAAAATATTATCCGATTGCTCCTGACTTATTCTTTTTGTCGCCTGATGAGATGACGGATAAATTGTCCGATTTTAATCGTGTGTCTTTTTCGCCGTACGTTGAACCAAATGTCAAAGATATGAAAGGTCGATCCGGCAAAGATTATGTGGATATTCGTGTCCAAACGGGGGAAGATGTTATTGAACGGGTCGCCGATGATATTCGATTAACCGACAAACGGGTGGTTATAACGGCCGGAACCGGTGGCTCGGTAGATCGTTTAGTAGGGCTATTCAGAGAAAAACAAGTGCCAATACCCTTGGTGGAAACATGGGCTCAAACAACAAAGAGAAAAATATCGGCCTTGGTTGCTCCGTTTGAAAAGGGATTTCAAAATGATGAAATATGGGTCTTAACCGAAACGGATATTTTCGGTGAACGTATTATCAGAACGCCAAAACGTAAGAAAAATGCCAATTATATTACTGATATTACAGCATTAAATGTCGGAGATTTGGTTGTCCATTCCCATCACGGTATTGGGCGGTTTGACGGGTTGATTACCTTGCAAATCGGCGGAGCGGCTCACGATTGTTTAAGGGTTTTATATGACGGTGGTGATAAACTGTTTGTGCCGGTGGAAAATTTAGATGTTTTATCCCGTTACGGTAATGAAGGGGGCAGTTTAGATAAATTGGGGTCTCAGGCTTTTGCTCATCGCAAAGAACGCGTCAAAAAAGACCTGTTTGCGATGGCAGGGCAATTGATTGAAATTGCTTCAAAACGAGAGCTCAATCAAATGCCGAAAATTTTGGCGCCTCATGGTATGTATCAAGAATTTTGCGCCAGATTTCCCTATACCGAAACAGATGACCAATTGCATACCATTGCCGATATCGAAAGTGATTTGGCCAAGGGGCGTCCAATGGATAGATTGGTCTGTGGAGATGTCGGCTTTGGAAAAACTGAGGTGGCTATGCGGGCCGCTTTCTTGGCAGCCATGAACGGAGAGCAAGTTGCGATGATAGCACCGACGACATTGTTGGCTCGTCAACATGCTCAAAACTTTTCCGAACGGTTTAAAAACTTCCCGATACGTATTGGGGCGCTGTCTCGGTTGGTTAGTTCACATGATGCAAAATTGGTTAAGGATGAACTGGAAAAGGGGACGTTAGATATTGTTGTCGGGACTCATTCTTTGTTAAGCCAAAACATTAAGTTTAAGCGATTAGGCCTTGTAATTATTGATGAAGAACAACATTTTGGTGTGAAACATAAAGAACGCTTAAAACAACTTAAAACCGGTGTTCATGTGTTGACATTGACGGCAACACCTATCCCCAGAACTTTGCAATTATCACTGGCAGGGGTGCGAGAACTCAGCATTATTGCCACGCCGCCGGTTGATAGATTGGCCGTTAAAACATTTGTAACGCCGTTTGATGCCGTGATTATTAAGGAGGCTATTTTACGAGAGCATTTCCGAGGCGGTCAAACCTTTTTTGTGTGTCCCAGAATTTCGGATATGAACGAAGTTGAGGATATCTTGCGCAAATTGGTACCGGATATAAAAGTGGTTAAAGCTCACGGGCAAATGGCAGCGAGTCAGCTGGAAAAAATCATGACGGATTTTGCCGATAAAAAATATGATATACTGCTTGCCACCAGTATTATTGAATCCGGTCTTGATATGCCGTCCGTTAATACCATGATTGTGTATCGGGCGGATATGTTTGGCCTGGCTGCCCTTTATCAATTACGTGGTCGGGTGGGGCGAGGTAAACTGCGGGCCTATGCTTATTTGACGACGCCGCCTCATCAAAGATTATCCGAAACGGCGCAAAAACGGTTGAATGTCATGCAAAGTTTGGATTCGCTCGGGGCGGGTTTTACATTGGCCAGTCATGATTTGGATATCCGTGGAGCAGGAAACTTACTGGGGCAAGAACAATCTGGTCATATTCGTGAAATCGGTGTGGCCCTGTATCAAAAAATGCTGGCCGATGCGGTGAAAAAATTACGGTATGAAAAACAAAATACGGCCGGTGTTCCAACTCAGTCCGATGATGATTTTTCACCGCAAATTTCCATCGGTTTACCCGTACTGATTCCGGATACCTATGTGGCGGATTTGGATGTACGTATGGAATTATATCGGCGTATCGGTGATATAGAGGGACCGGAGGAAATAGACTCTTTACGTGCCGAATTGGTGGACAGATTTGGCGCTTATCCGACGGAAGTTGATAATTTATTGAATACGGTATCTTTAAAATTATTAGCAAAATTGGCGCATATCGACCGCATTGATGCGGGACCAAAGGGGGCCAATATCTCGTTTTATCAAAACATTTTCCCAAATCCGGCAGGATTGGTGGATTACATATCCAAACAAATGGGGACCATTCGTATTAAACCCGATCAAAAACTGCTGGTTATGCGCCCTTGGGATAAACCGACAGACCGATTAAGCGGTGTTCAAAAAATTGTTCAAAAAATTGCTGAGATAGCCTCAAGTCATTAAAAAAAGATAATATTGAAATTACACTTGAAAAGTGAATTAAATTTTTGTATAATACGCCTCACAAGTCGGAAAAAATAAGAAAGGAAAATAAAATGGCTTTACAAAATACAAGAGCAAACAACTATCCCGAATGGTATCAAAATGTGATAACGGCTGCCGATATGGCGGAATTATCTCCATCTCCCGGGTGTATGGTTGTAAAGCCGTGGGGATATGGTATTTGGGAACGTATTCAACGCTTGCTTGATGATAAGTTTAAGGAAACAGGGCATGAAAATTGTTATTTCCCATTGTTTATTCCTTTGTCATTTTTCCAAAAAGAAGCCGACCATGTAGAAGGTTTTGCCAAAGAAATGGCTGTGGTAACGCATTCCAGATTAACCTCGGTTGATGGTAAGTTGGTACCTGCCTCTCCGTTGGAAGAACCGTTAATCGTGCGTCCGACGTCTGAGGCGATTATTGCCGAATCTTTTTCTAAATGGGTAAAATCTTACCGTGATTTGCCGGTCATGATTAACCAATGGGCCAATGTGGTGCGTTGGGAAATGCGTCCTCGTATTTTTTTGCGGACCCGTGAATTTTTGTGGCAAGAAGGGCATACCGCTCATGCTACCTATGATGAAGCGCAAGCTGAGGCAAAACAAATGTTGAAAGTTTATGTGGACTTTGCCCAAAATTGTTTGGCAATTCCGGTTATTCCGGGGGTAAAACCGGAACATGAAAAATTTCCGGGGGCAGTGGATACTTACACCTTTGAACCGATGATGCAAGACGGTCGCGCTTTGCAAGCCGGTACCTCACACTTTTTGGGACAAACATTCGCAAAATCCGCCGATATTAAGTTCCAAAATAAAAATGGTGAATGGGATTATGCCTATACAACTTCTTGGGGGGTATCAACGCGTTTAATTGGTGGCGTGATTATGTCCCACGCCGATGATGAAGGAATGGTGACACCTCCTGTCGTGGCTCCGTACCAAGTCGTTATTGTACCGATGCTGAAAGATCCGGCTAAGGTTGAGGCTGTGATGGCGTATGCCGAAAAAGTTCGCGCGGCAATTGCTTCGCAAATGGCTTTTGATGAAAAAATTCGTGTCAAAGTGGATACTCGCGATAAAAACTCAACGGATAAATATTGGGAATGGGCCAGAAAAGGGGTTCCTGTGATTGTTGAAGTCGGTCCTCGTGACATGGATGGTAATAATGTTATGGTACGTGAACGGTTAAAACTCGGAACGCCCGAGGGGAAACAAGTTCAATCTTATGATGATTTTGTGGCCACAATTTGTGACCGTTTGGTTGCTATTCAAAACACAATGTTTGAAACGGCTAAAAAACGGCTGTATGATAATTTACGGACGGACATTAAAACGCCGGAAGAATTACAAGAGTACTTTAAAAACCAAAATGTGTGGTTGGGCTCTGATAAACCGAAAGTGGCGTTTGTGCGTGGTAAATGGAGCGGTGATGAAGAAACCTTAGAAAAAATGAAGGAAATGAAAATTACGATTCGTTGTTTGCCGTTTGATCAATCCGAAACGGAAGGTGTTTGCTTGATTTCCGGTAAACCGGCGACAATGGATGTGATTTACGCTCGCAGTTATTAAGTTAAAAAAAGTTAAGTGTGTGACCTCCCACTATTTTGGTGGGAGTTTTTTTATGTATTTTTTTACTTGCAAAATAAAATTGGTCATAGTATAAAATGTTTAAGGCAAGTGTTTTGCCCCGAGGTGTCGAAACCTCTTGAAACCTGTCCCGTAGAACGGGATTAAAATCCTTCCAACAGCGGTTGGAAGATGGTAAAATAGCCTATGGGTGAATATATCATACTATTTGGTTTCAGTAGTTTCGAACTTCCAACCACTTAATTTTTGTTAGGTGGTTTTTCGTTAGCTTGAAATATGGAGGTAAGAAAATGCAAAAAATTTTAATTTTATGTAGTGTTTTAATGATGTCATCTAGTGTTTTTGCCCAAGAAACCCCAGCTGAAACGTGTGCAGATGGGGCGGGAGCAGTTATTATTGGTGATATTACCGGACATAAATATTGCAGAAGTAAAACGGCATTAAATTGGTGGAATGCCTATGCTTGGTGTGATGCAATAAGGATGAAAATGGTTGATGCATTGGATTGTAAATGTTCTGAGTTAACAGCAGATTGTGCGAACAAACAATGTCCGGAATTTACAAGTCAGTCGGGCACACCTGGGACTGGTTGGACAACAAAAACAAATGAAGCCGCTGGTGAAATGTATACCATTTCTAAAGAAGGAAAATTAGAACCCTCAAATTATGGACATTATAAGCGTTCACACTCTTCATGGGTGTCAGCTTTATGTAAATAATTACCCCTCATACCCGATGGCCTTTGTTGCATCATCTGCCAGGGCGGTTTCTAAATTGATGTTGCTTTCCACGCTGCGTAATTTGCGGTTGACGGCACGGGTTCTGGTTTCGGCGTTATCCAAAATTTTACCGGCTTGTTCCAGTTTTTGCTTGACGCTTTCCACCCAAGTGCCGTATTTTTCAAATTCTCCTTTGGCTTCACTGAGGACTCGCCACACTTCCGATGAGCGTTTTTGAATGGCCAGTGTTTTAAAACCCATTTGCAGGGAATTTAAAAAGGCACCTAATGTGCTGGGACCCGTAATGGATACACGTAATTTGTTTTGGATTTCACCGGCCAATCCAACGCGTTTCATCACCTCGGCATACAGTCCTTCGGTCGGTAAAAACATAATGGCGAAATTGGTAGTTTTCGGTGGCAAAATATATTTATCCGAAATTAATTTTGCCTGTGTTTTAATGGCATGTTCTAATTCATTTGAGGCGCTTTCTATGGCAATAATATCCGCTTTTTCGCTGGCTTCGCATAACCGTTCATAACATTCCACAGGAAATTTAGAATCAATCGGGATTAACACATCACCATCCGGTAATTTGACGGCATATTCCACTACTTCGGACGAATTTTCCTTGATATGTGCATTTTTAACATATTGTTCGGAATTCAGCATTTGTTCCAACAAGTTGCCCAGTTGTACTTCGCCCCAGGTACCACGGGTTTTAACATTGGTCAAAACACGTTTTAACCCACCGACATCCGAGGCCAGCGTTTGCATTTCACCCAATCCTTGATGTACTTTTTCTAAGCGTTCGGAAACCAAAGAAAAGGATTCGCCCAATCTTTTTTCCAAAGTTGTATGCAATTTTTCATCAACGGTTGCCCGCATGCGTTCCAATTTTTCGGCATTATCCGCTTGCATTTTTTCCAATCGTTCTTCCACCGTTTTGCGAATAGAATCGTTAAATCCGATGAGCGATTGGCTGAGTTCTTGACGCAAATTTTTGGCATCTTCCCGTGAGATACGCTCTAATCTTTCTAAATCCTGAGTAATGGAGGGCGCTTTTTCCATAAATGATAATTTAACAAGCAGAAAAATAACCAATCCTAAAATAACGGCTAGCAAAATGACAATAAACAGTTGTTCCATACAAAAATATCCTTTTC
Source organism: Alphaproteobacteria bacterium (assembly GCA_045611665.1). GTDB lineage: Bacteria > Pseudomonadota > Alphaproteobacteria > CAAHEQ01 > UBA3637 > UBA7488. The sequence goes on from JAZKXP010000024.1 coordinate 11,838, forward strand.
TTTTTGATTGAAATTGGCTATAGTGTAGCATAATGATGATAAAAATGAAACAGATTTTTTTACTTTTTGTGTTACTCTTATTAATGCCGATACAGGGATGGTGTGGGCAAACACTTTTAAGGTATCAAGCCTATGGGGCCGGTCTTAATTTAATGACTGCCGAGATGGGTTTTGATGTATCTGATCGTGTTTTTCGGGCCCAAAGTATTGCCGAAACCAAAGGAATGTTGAGGATTCTTCTGAATGCTCAAAGTGTTTTTTATTCAGAAGGTAAAATTCAAAATAATCAATTTGTTGATGATAATTCTTATATTGAAACATTAACTAAAAATAAACATAAAAAAAGAGTGATTGACTTAAAAGATAAACAGAATTTTGTGGATTATCAAACCGCACTGCTTCAAATGATGTATTCGGATATGCCTCAGGATAAAACTTTTAAAGTTTATGACGGCAAACGGGAGATGATATTAACCTTTGATTATCAAAAACAAGTGGTATTAGCCCCCGAAAAAAATGTTTTTTATAGCGGACCGGCAGATTATTATACATTGACGATTGATATTACAAAGGGAAAGAAAAAAGGATGGTTTTTTAATCGGATGGGTAATAAAAAGAATCCTCCTTTGCATCTTTATTTTGCTTTAGTTAAAGGTATTTCTCCCAAACTGATGGTTAAGGGGGCATTTGATACGGCATTATTTGGTACGATAAGTATTCATTTGAATCATGTTTCGATTCAGGGGGGTGAAAAATGATAAACTGGTTTTTAGCAATGATAAAGTGGCCTTTGGCTTTATTGATGGTTTTAATGATTGTTCCGGCCGCTTTGAGTATTAGTCATGTTTTAACGACACATTTGTCGCAATACATTATCTTGTGGTTTGCGTTACCGTTTATTGTAACGAGTGTCGGATTTTTTATGCTCCCTTTTTTAAGCGGCAGTTTTTTAGCCATTATGGAACATGAATTAACTCATATGTTGTTTGCTGTTTTAACGGGACATAAACCTGTCGATTTAGAAGTTAATCAAAATAAAGGAGGTTATTTTTCTTTTCAAGGACAGGGGAACTGGCTGATTGCATTGGCACCTTATTTCTTTCCGACATTTGCATTCGTCGTCATGTTGGCCAGTTTGGCTTATATGGGATTGGATAAACCGTTACCGGATGTTTATTGGGCGGTATTCGGTGTTATGTGCGGATACCATTTGGCTTCTACGATTTTGGAGATTCACCCTCAACAGACTGATTTTAAAATGGCGGGATATCTTTTTACCATTTTGTTTTTGCCCGGGGTGAATCTGGTTATGTATGGTTTATTGGTGTCTTATGCGTGTTTAGGTTGGCAAGGGTTGCCTGTTTTTATGAATAATTTATATCATCAAACAAATGTTTTTATCGGTCAGCTTTTGCAACTTTAAAAAAAAATCATTTATTGATAATTATGCTTGATTTTTTATGAATTTTAGGCTAATCTGTGCCGAGTTTTTAACTATAGGAGAGTTTATATGCATCAATATCGTTCACATACTTGTGGTGCCCTGCGTTCATCAGATGCAGGACAAGTGGTTAAATTATCCGGTTGGGTTCATCGTAAACGTGACCACGGAAACTTGTTATTTATAGATTTGCGTGATAATTACGGTACAACTCAATGTGTGGTGGATACGGCTTCTGCCAGTTTTGCGACTTTGGAAAAAGTGCGTCCGGAATCCGTTATTACCGTATCCGGTCAAGTTGTGAAACGTGATAGTTCAACAATTAACCCGAAAATGCTGACCGGTGAAATTGAAGTTGTTGTTGCCTCCGTTGACATTCAATCTATGGCGGAAGTATTACCGATGCAAGTGGTGGCTGAAACGGCCGATTTATCCGAAGAACAACGCTTAACCTATCGTTTCTTGGATTTGCGTCGAGAAAAACCGCATGCCAATATTTTGCTGAGAAATAAATTCATTCAATCAATCCGCCGTCGTATGTGGGATGCCGGATTTAGTGAGTTCCAAACACCGATTTTGACGGCTTCTTCTCCGGAAGGTGCTCGCGACTTTTTGGTGCCCAGTCGTTTGCATCATGGTAAATTTTATGCTTTGCCACAAGCTCCGCAACAATTTAAACAATTATTGATGGTTGCCGGTTTTGACCGTTATTTCCAAGTGGCTCCGTGTTTCCGTGATGAAGATGCTCGTGCAGACCGCAGTCCAGGGGAATTCTATCAATTGGATATTGAAATGTCCTTTGTAACGCAAGAAGAAATTTTTGCAACGGTGGAACCGATTATCCATGGATTGTTTACGGAATTTGCTCCGAACAGCGAAGTTTCTCCGGCACCGTTTGTTCAAATTCCATTTGCCGAATCGATGATGAAATACGGTACGGATAAACCGGATTTAAGAAATCCACTTGTGATACGTGATGTATCCGATATCTTTGATGGTTCTTCTTTCGGCTTGTTTGCTAAAACGGTGGCCGAAGGTGGTTTTGTCCGTGCTATTAAAACGACGGGAACGGCCTCAAAACCACGTAGTTGGTTTGATAAAATGAATGGCTTTGCCGTTGAACAAGGTATGGGCGGTCTGGGCTATATGTCTATTGCCACTGACGGTAATAAAGGTCCAATTGCGAAAAATTTAGATGCCGATCGTATCCCGACCCTCATTGAACGCATGGGTGCTAAAGAAGGCGACAGTATCTTCTTTATTTGTGGCCGAGGTTTGAAAACGGTTAAGTTCACAGGTGCCGTTCGCAACATGTTGGGTAATGAATTGGAATTAATTGATAAAAATAAATTCATTTTCTGTTGGATTGTGGATTTCCCAATGTATGAAGAAAACGAAACGACAGGGGCCATTGAATTCTCTCATAACCCATTCTCAATGCCAATTGGTGGTATGGAAGTGTTGAAAACAGCTAATCCGCTAGATATTAAAGCTCATCAATTTGATATGGTGCTAAACGGTATTGAAATCTTATCCGGTGCGATTCGTAACCACTTACCGGAAGTGATGTATAAAGCCTTTGAAATTGCCGGTTATGGCCCAGAAGTAGTTGAAGCCAAATTTGCCGGTATGCTGAATGCCTTTAAATACGGCGCTCCTCCGCACGGTGGTTGTGCTTTTGGTATTGACCGTTTGGTTATGTTGTTGACGGATGAAGATTACATTCGTGAAGTGATTGCGTTCCCGCTCAACCAACAAGGTATGGACTTGATGATGAAAGCTCCGACAGAGGTAACGGAACAACAACTTCGTGAGGTTCATATCAAAATCAGATAAGATTTGTAAAGTCTTTCAAAAAAAGGTCGCTTTTTAAGTGGCCTTTTTTATTTTTTTCTTGCAAACAGTATTCGCATCTTTTATATTGGGATTGTTCCAAATAGGAACACGGGCGTAGAAACCCGAGGTTACAGTAGGTTAAGCAACATAACCTAAAAAGATGTTGGCATTCGCCATGGGCGGATGTCGGTGAATAAGGGCTTTGAAAAGGCTTAAATAAGCCGAGCCGTTTTTCTGTAACCACGGTTTTCTAACATCCGTCCACTTGTTTCAAGTGGATTTTGTTTAAACGAACGAAGGAGTGTAGAAAATGCGTAAAATTTTAATAATGAGCAGTATTTTAATGATGTCGATTAATGCTATGGCAGAAGTCACGGATACACCTTGCGCAAATGGGGGTGGTTTTGTTGTTAATGGTGCTGTTCAAGGAACGTATTGTATTTCAAAGTCTAATATGAGTTGGTTTAATGCCTATGCTTGGTGTGATGCAATGGAAATGCAAATGATTGATCGTTCAGAAGATTGTGGATGTTCAGATACGGTATCTGATTGTGCCAATAATAAATGTCCGAATTTTAAATTTGATGTTTATACCCCCTCTATTCCAGATCCAAGTAATACATGGTTTTGGTTTCAAAATGTATCGGAACACAATGAAAGAGCGTGTACAGTTAATTTAGGAGGGAATGACGTTTATTGTGATTCTCCACATCATTCACAAAGAGCCCATGCTGGTCGTAGAGCCGCATGTAAATAATTTAAGTGGTCGCTTTTTAAGTGGCCTTTTTTATAAAAAAATATAAGATAGGTCTTGTAAGTTGTGTATAAATCAGTTAAAATACATAATATGTGTATGAACAACGGTGAAAAAAAGATTATTTTAAAAATAACAATTTCAAATAAGTCATTGAAATTGTACACACACACACACACACACACACACACACACACAATTAGTTTCTGCTGAGCCAATTTTAAGGTTAATAAGTTTGAAACACTTAAGTAGATGTTCTGCTTAAGTGTTTTTTTGTAAAAGGAGAAAGAAAATGAACTTAAAAATACAGTCCGGTCGTTCTATGGTTGAAATGCTGGGAACACTTGCCATTATTGGTGTATTATCTATTGGAGCCATTGCAGGATATTCCTACGGTATGGATAAATATCGTGCGAATCAATCCATTCATGATATTATGTTGCGTGTAGTGGATTTGATGACGCAAGCTGCGCGAGGACATGAAACGTTATCTTTATCCGCTTGGGATAATGAAAAGACAATTTATGATATATCAAATCCGGCGTATGTAGAGGATGAAATGTTAATTGCTTTTGATTTGGGAGTGCAAAATAAAATTCCAAAACGTGTCTGTGAAATGCTTTATGATGGTCTATTTAATGAAGCTCTTCAAATTGATGTAAATGCAGAACGAGCCGATTCTAAAGCCACTTGTGGTACGGATAATACAATGACATTTTATTTTACATTAGATGATATTGTGACAGCTGATGGGGAATTGGGAGATAACGATACTGAAAATAATACACAAGTAACGGAAGAAACGGCGACAGTAACGGAAGAAATGGCGACGACAGAACCGACAGGTGATTGTAGTTCAAATAACGCATGTACTTCAGGTGCATATTGTGCCGCTTTAGAACCGACATATGATGAACCATTCCCAAGTGGAAGAGGTATTTGCACACCGGTTGAGTTTAATAAACATACGATTACAATTAATGGTATAGATGAAGTATGGTATGTATCTAAAAATCAGGTTGAAAATTATTGGGATGGTTACCATTTCTGTGAAAAATTAGGTAAAACGATGGTAAGTGCATCTGATTTATATACAGATTCTAATTATGGTATTAATAATTATAGAGCCGAACTTTTAAAAAATATTTTAGGCTCAATTTATATTTCTGTATCGGAACCTAAAGGATTGCAAGCGAGATTAGATGATTGGATAACCGGAGGTGAATTTCACAATACAGGTGGTTATGCCCTCTGCTATGAAGGAACATTGGCAGATTTATAATTTTAAAATGCCTGTCAAAAAAAGTTCATAAAAAAATGTAAAAAAATAAAATACGCCTATTGACAAATAAAAAAAATGGGCGTATTTTCCTGTTTATTCAAACAGTAATGTTTTTAAAAGTTGGGCGCCGCCATGGCGTCCGAAAGGGTTTATAAATTCAAAATAAAATAGGGTATAGGTTAAAATGATTAAGTCAAATATGGAAAAATTAAAGAAATTTATAAAGAAAAATTTTACGCCAAAATTAATGGAAGTGATGAAAAAACGCTATACGAAAGCCGATTTTCGTCGTGATTGTATCGCCGCATTGACGGTGGCGGTTGTGTCTATTCCACTGGCTATGGCGTTTGCAATTGCCAGTGGGGTATCTCCGGCTCAAGGATTATATACAGCCATTGTGGCTGGATTCTTTGTGTCCTTATTAGGTGGGTCCCGTTATCAAATCGGCGGGCCGACAGGAGCCTTTATCATTATTATTTTGGGTGTATTGCAACAACACGGATTTGACGGGTTATTGATTACGATGATAATGGCCGGTCTTATCTTAATTATTGCCGGATTTTTGAGATTGGGAACATATATCAAATATATTCCATATCCGGTCGTAACAGGTTTTACCGCCGGTATCGGTGTGATTTTGATTTCCACGCAAATTAAAGATTTATTCGGTTTATCTTTGGAGGTGCCGGCACCATTTTTGCAAAAATGGCTTGCCTACTTTAAAAATTTCGGAACATTGAATTGGTTCACGGTTTTAATTAGTGTGATTGCTTTTGCCTCAATTATGTTAATGAAAAAACGTTGGCCAAAAAGCCCGTTTTATTTGGCCAGTGTGATTTTATCCACACTTTTGGTTGTGATTTTATCGTTACCCGTGGATACAATCGGCAGTAAATTTGGGGAAGTTCCTCACTTTTTGCCGGCTCCGAGTTTGCCTGATTTTGACTTGTCCATGCTGTTTAGCTTAATGCCAAGCGCCTTTACGATTGCCTTTTTGGCCGGTATTGAATCGCTCTTAAGTGCTAAAGTTGTTGATGGTATGAGCGGTGATAACCATAACCCGAATGCCGAATTAATTGCTCAAGGAACGGCCAATATTGCCAGCGCTTGTTTTATGGGATTGCCGGCAACGGGGGCTATTGCCAGAACGGCGACAAACTATAAAGCCGGGGCCTATTCGCCAATGGCCGGTATTTTACATACGGTTTTCATTTTGTTATTTATGTTGGCTTTGGCCTCGGTTGCGGGTTTTATTCCTTTGGCTTGTTTGTCGGTTGTGATGATTATTATCGGATGGAATATGCTCAGCCTTGACAAAATGATTAAGTTAATGAAAGCCCCCAGAGGGGATCGTAATACCCTTATCGTTACGTTTTTGTTGACGGTGTTGGTGGATTTAAATACCGCTATTTCCGTTGGATTTATTATGGCGGCCGTTATCTTTATGCACCGTATGAGCAACCAAATTGCGATTGCCAATGATGACAAATTGTCTAAGGAAAAAACCGGTGGTCAAAATATCAGCGATAATTTATCTCATCAAGGTATTGTTTCCTTCCGTGTGTCCGGTCCGTTGTTCTTTGGTGGGGTCAGCGAAATTTCTCAGTTTTTTGCACAACTGAAAACACCGCCCCGCATTTTGATTTTGCGTATGGGACAAGTGCCTATGGTGGATGCCAGTGGGGCAAATTTGATTGCCGAGTTTGTGAAAAAATTGAAAAAACAAGGGACTAAGGTCATCATTTGCAATATTAAAAAACAACCGCGTGAGGTGTTGCATACGGCCTTGTTGCAAGAACATATTAACTGGAAGACTCTGTCGGTTGCAAAAGATTTTCCGACAGCCGTTAAAATTGCCAGTCGGTATGTACGGATGATACCGTTGCAGATATCGGAAAAATAAAAAACGAAATAGGGGGCTTTATCGGCCCCTTATTTTTTTGTTGCAAAATAAAAAGGACCATAGTATAACTGGTATCAAGGCGGGTGTTTCCGTCCCGGGGTGTGAGAACCTCTTTGAAATACGTCTAATCAAGTGCGAGACGAAAAGCGCACGCTTTCCAATCGGTTGGAGGGCGTCAAAATAAGTTTTTAGGTTTTTTCCCTTTAACAAATATGTCGCACTATGTTATTTCAGTAGTTCTCAACTTCCAACCACTTTTTTTATAAAGGTGGTTTTTGTTTTAACGTAATGAACAAGAAAGGAAATGTTGATGTCCATAAACAATTTTGACTCCGGCCGTTCTATGGTTGAAATGCTGGGCACTTTGGCGATTATCGGTGTGTTATCCGTTGGAGGTATTGCGGGATATTCCTATGCGATGGATAAATACCGTGCGAATGCAACCATTAATGATGTAAATTTGCGTATCGTTGATTTAATTGCTCAAGCAAATAGAGGCGGGGATTTATCTTTATCCGAATGGCCGACAAAATCAACAGCAGGGTATGATATAGGATTGGAAAAAGATGCTACGACCTCAAAAAATACAGGCGGAATTCAGGTATCTTCTGTTCCAAATAGAGTATGTGAGTTGCTGGGAGAAATGACAGATGTTTCCAATATTACGTTAAAAATCACGGGTACTGATTATACCAAAGGGGCTTGTGGTGAAGAAAATGTCATGGTGTTTTTTCAAAGTGATGTTGTAAATGGTATTGGTGGAACCCAACCTTGTAATGGTCCAGTTGTAGATGGTGTTTGTCAACCATGCGAAGATGGTAGAATGTGGAATTCAACATATAATGAATGTTTATGTGAAGATACTTCTAAATTTTTAGCAGGAACAGAGTGTACAAGCTGTCCATGTAATGCAACGGTTTCAACAGATGGTAAATCCTGTGTTTGTCCAGAGGGCTATACATATGATAGCGGGTTTAATACTTGTGACAATGCAGATAAAAAGTTTTGCCCACTAGGACAAGATTATAATACTACTGCAGATTGTAGGGATTGTCCTTCTAATTCTATTCCGGTTTGTGGAGGCTGTCAATGCCCTGATGGTTCTATGGCAGTACTAGATAGGTGGGCAACAAATTTTGTATGTAATTAAATCTTCAGCCCCTTTAAAAAGGGGCTGTTTTTTTTGATACATTTTTCAATGCATTCAATATGATATTACAATCCGGCGATTCGGTTAAAGGCTTCTTGCAATTTTTTCATGGAATCTTGAGCCTCGACCAAAGATGCCCGTTTGTCATTAATGACTTTTTCCGGTGCTTTGGATACAAAGGCTTCGTTAGCCAGTTGTCCGAGTGTGCGTTCAATAAAGCCGGATAAAGCATCCATTTCTTTGGTCAGACGCATTTTTTCTTTATCCACGTCAATTAACCCCTCTAACGGAATCATCATAATCATACCGTCATAAACGGTGGAAACGGCGCCTTTAACCGGTTCGGATACGAAATCAATTTCTTCCACACGGGCCAAAAACGAAATCATTTGAGAAAATTCACCGATTAAGCCACGTTGTTCATCGCTGGCCTCTTGGATACGCAATTTGATTTTGGCGCCGGCGGAAATGTTCATTTCGCTGCGAACGGAACGAATAGCGGACACCATATTAATGGCCCAATCCACTTTGCGAGTTGCCTCAAGATTTTCATACTCTGCCACATTCGGCCAAGCGGATGCCATCAACATTTCAGAACGCTGAGCTGTTTTATCCCACAATTCTTCGGTAATAAATGGCATAAACGGATGGAGTAAGCCCAAAATTTTATCAAACACAAAAGCCATCGTGGACCGTGTTTCTTTTTTGGCTGTTTCGCTGTCTCCA
>JAZKXP010000025.1:0-3494 GCA_045611665.1 Alphaproteobacteria bacterium
AGGAGCATTATCGCCCCCCATCGCATCAATAGATATAACCAACGTATCGTTCAAAGGATTATCCTTTCTTATTCGGCGTGAGCTTTTACAATAACTTCTTTCTTATTGTAGTGTCCACAAGCATCGCAAACATGGTGCGGACGAACTAATTCACCGCATTTCGGACATTGACCGGCTGTATTAGCGGCCAAAGCGTGGTGAGAACGACGCATATTCTTTTTAGATTTAGATGTTTTTTTCTTAGGTACTGCCATTTTAAACTCTCTTTTCTTTTTTCAAATAACCACCGGTCTGCCCATCCTTTGAGCATCCCTTTTTTAATTTTAAGGATTACCTTATACACAATTTTTTCAAAAAATGCAAGTACTTTTTTATAATTATCATAAAAGTGTCGTAAAAATAGCAGATATGCGAAATATCATACCCCATCCAACAAAAAAACTCTTACACAATACATCTTAACGCAACAAATTAAAAAGGAGGCCATCAAGCCTCCTTTTTAATTAAATCACATTATTTGCAAATCGTATAAAATCCCTGATAATAGTTGGTACGAACACCACCTTCTTCAACCATACCCCTACTTAAACTAACATAATATGCATTACACGAATCATATACAACATTCGACCAAATAAATACACCTTGACTGTTACTCCAAACAACTTCATATAAAAATTTTCCAATTGCATTAAGTTTAGTATTTACACTACTGCAGTCTACATCGGAAGCACTACAAGATTGGGTTATTTCATTATGGTTTATCATCTTTTTCCCCATTGCTTTACACGCTGACATACCATCCCACCAAGTCATTGTGTTTCTAGAGATATAATAAGTCGTACCGTCGATGACTTCCTCTTTAAATTTAGATTTGGCTTCCACACATGTACCGCTGGAGGTCGGATGTTCACAACTGCCATTTGTATCGGCACAATAATAACCTGTATCACAATTGCATGTTTCAGCTTGACAAGTTTCTCCGACGCACCAACCGCTTTTATTGTCATCGGTGGTGCATTTTTGTTCATAATCGGCGACAGTTACGCATGTTTCGTTTTCGCATTTTTGACATGTACCACAAACGGTGCTACCACATTTTTCTTCAGCTGCACCCTCTCCTGTGTCGTTATCCACAGAAGCATTTCCACCACCTGCAAAATAAAATGTCATTGTATTATTTTTACCGCAACTATCTTTAGATATTGCCGGGCTTTCATTAATATCAATTTGAACAGCCACATTACTCAATCCATCAAAAATTATTTGACATATATTTTGTGGAATTTTTTCCGTTGCTCCAATATCAAATATTATAAGATTATCATCGGAATCGCAATACGCTGGATTAGAAAAATCATAAACTGTATCTTCATTTTCCCATTCGGCAAAAGATAAGGCTGGACGTCCTTGACTGGCTTGGGTGATTAAATCAACCGTTCTTAAGGAAATATTTCGTAATGTTTCATTGGCACGATATTTATCCATACCATATTTATAGCCAGCAATACCACCAATGGACAACACGCCGATAATGGCAAGTGTCCCTAACATTTCTACCATTGACCGACCGGATTGTATTTTTAAGTTCATTTTCTTTCTCCTTTTATAAAAAAACACCTAAGCAGAATATCTGCTTAAGTGCATAAAATTAATATTGCAAAAAATTGGCTCGGCGCCAACTAATTGTGTGTGTGTGTGTGTGTGTGTGTGTGTGTGTGTGTACAATTTCAATGACTTATTTGAAATCGACAAATTGTGGACAAATATTTTGTTTCCATTTAATGTGTTCATATTTTCTTAATACACATTTTATCGTGTTTTTTCAAGCATTATTTTTATTGGGTTCCAATACAAACCTTCTATCCCAACTTTATCCCCGTAATCGGACGCATAAAAGAATGACACAAGGCTATTGCCAAGGCATCCGAAGCATCTGCCGGCATTTTTTCCGGTACATCTTTAAGCAATGTATGTACCATCAAATCCACCTGAGATTTTTCGGCGTGTCCAGCCCCTACAACCATTTTTTTAATTTGGTTCGGTGTATATTCGGCCACTTTTATGCCATGTATCGCCGGTGCCAACAGGACAACGCCTCTGGCTTGGCCCAATTTCAAGGTAGAAGTCGGATTTTTATTCACGAATGTTTCTTCCACAGCGGCCTCATCCGGACACCACTGCGTAATAATTTTACGCAAGCATCCGTGTAGCTCAGCCAATCGGTCCGCCAAATCCAATGTCGTATCGGGATTCACAACACCGGCCGCCACGAATTTAAGTTTACTGCCCTCTTTATCAATAATACCCCAGCCTGTATGACGCAGGCCGGGGTCTAATCCTAAAATACGGACAGGCATGTGTTAGCCTTCCAATTGAGCCAAAATCTCATCGGAAATATTGGCATTGGTAATCACACGTTGCACGTCATCATCTTCGTTCAATACATCAATGAATTTCATCAGTTTTTGTGCCGTTTCCAAATCCGTAATATCCGTTTCAACCAATGGTTTCCAATCAAATCTAGCTGCATTTGGTGTACCAAGTTTAGCTTCTAAAGCTTCACGAACTGCGGCCAAATCTTCCGGAATGCAAGTAATTAAATGTTTATCTTCCGTTGTTTCAACATCGTTTGCACCAGCTTCCAATGCTGTTTCAAACATAGCGTCAGCCGTCGCAACTTCCAACGGATATTCAATATAACCGATTTTTTCAAAATTAAAAGTCACAGAGCCAGTTTCACCCATATTGCCACCATTTTTGGAAAAGGCAGAACGCACTGCCGGTGCCGTTCTGGCACGATTATCCGTTAAAGCTTCCACAATTACAGATACTTTACCAGGACCGAATCCTTCGTAACGTACTTCTTCATAATTGCTGGTGTCGTTGGCTTGAGACCCTTTTGCAATGGCACGTTCAATATTGTCTTTCGGCATATTTTCACTGCGTGCATTTTGAATAGCCAAACGCAAACGAGGGTTAGATGACATATCCGGTCCGCCACCTGTTTTAACTGCAACCGTAATTTCTCGGGCCAATTTTGAGAATACTTTTGCACGTAATTTATCTTGAGCGCCCTTACGATACATAATGTTTTTAAACTGCGAATGTCCTGCCATAATAATTTTCCTTTCTTTATACTTAAATAATTTTACCTTATATCATATTTCGTGTGTATTTTCAAGATGGGCACCGATACGAACCGGAAAAACTTGAGTAGCTTTATGCGTTTGGTCATCAATTTCAACCACGACACCGCAAAAAGTCCCCTCTTTTTCGGCCGGATCAAGACGCTGTATCTTTTCGCCGACTTTAAAACGACTCAGCGAACAATCTATTTTCTGACCAATCACAGACGCATAATCGCCACACATCCCAACATCCGTCATATATGCCGTTCCACCATCTAATACATGTGCATCAGCCGTCGGAATATGTGTATGCGTACCAACAACTAAAGTTGCCTGACCATTCATCTTCCATCCGAATGCCAC
>JAZKXP010000026.1:0-5925 GCA_045611665.1 Alphaproteobacteria bacterium
GCTTGGCCTCCGACTTGCATTTTTAATTTTTCCTTCCAATGCTTTTAATTCATTACCTTTTTGAACGGCCTCTTCAATTTTACCGACCATAAAGAACGCTTGTTCCGGCAAATCATCATAATCACCATTGATAATGCCTTCACAACCGGCAATTGTATCCGGTAAATCCACCGTTACACCTTTTTTACCGGTAAAGACTTCACCGACCGCAAACGGCTGGGTTAAGAAACGTTGCAACTTACGAGCCCTGGCCACCGTCTTTTTATCTTCAGCAGACAATTCATCCATACCCAAAATGGCGATAATATCTTGCAAGGATTTATAAACTTGTAAAATACGAACCACTTCAGAGGCCACCTTGTAATGGCGTTCACCCACAATGGCCGGAGATAAAATACGAGATGTGGATTCAAGTGGATCAACGGCCGGATATAACCCTTGTTCGGCGATAGAACGAGAAAGCACCGTTGTGGCATCCAAGTGCGAGAAAGTCGTTGCCGGCGCCGGGTCAGTCAAGTCATCGGCCGGCACATAAACGGCTTGCACCGAAGTAATAGAGCCTTTTTTCGTTGAGGTAATACGTTCTTGCAAAGCACCCAAATCCGTTGCCAATGTCGGTTGATACCCCACGGCAGACGGCATACGGCCAAGCAAAGAGGATACTTCGGAACCGGCTTGTGTAAAACGGAAAATGTTATCAATAAACAACAGCACATCTTGTGCCATATTGTCACGGAAGTATTCGGCAACTGTCAAGCCTGTCAACGCCACACGAGCACGAGCGCCAGGGGCTTCGTTCATTTGCCCATAGACCAAAGCGGCTTTGGATTTATCCCCTTTTAAATCAATAACGCCGGATTCCACCATTTCGGTATAGAGATCGTTTCCTTCACGAGACCGTTCCCCTACCCCTGTAAAAACAGAGAAACCACCGTGCATTTTAGCGATATTGTTAATCAATTCCATAATAATAACGGTTTTACCCACACCGGCACCACCGAACAAACCGATTTTACCCCCTTTTGGATAAGGGCAGAGCAGGTCAATAACCTTAATACCCGTTGCCAAAATTTCGGTATTCGGGGCTTGTTCCATAAAGGTTGGCGGGTTACGGTGAATACTTTCACGAAGTTCTGTTTCAATGGGGCCTCGGTTATCTTGCGGTTCCCCCGTTACGTTCATAATACGGCCCAGTGTTGCCGTTCCGACCGGCACGGAAATAGGCTTACCCGTATTAACCACTTTTTGACCACGTGTCAAACCATCTGTATCGGACATAGATAAACAACGCACCACGTTACCGGCCAAAAGTTGTTCCACCTCTAACACCAAACGTTTACCGTTATTTTCGGTTTCAAGCGCATCAAAAATACGAGGCATAGACCGTTCATCAAATGCCACGTCCACAACGGAACCGGTTACCTTGATAATTTCGCCTTGGGCTTTTACTTCATTTTCTTTTGTTTTTGTCATTGTTACACCTATATTTTCTTAAGACTGCTCACTCATCGCACCGGACACGATTTCAATCAAATCGGTTGTGATTTTACTTTGTCTGGTTCTGCGATATTGTTTTTGTAAACCTTTTAACATTTCACCGGCATTACGGGTGGCATTATCCATAGCCATCAAACGGGCGGCGTTGTCTGCGACCTCTGTTTCCAATAACACACGGCACATATAAGACACCATATATTGCGGTAAAACATTTTCTAAAATTTGTAAATCCGACGGATCATAATCATATTTATCCGGCGTTCTGGTCGGCGGTAATAAAATTTCATCTCTGTCAATGGCACCCAGCGGAGATAACATCCCCACACCACCAAAAGCCGTCAAGAATTCGGACTTGTGCAAATTAATTTTCTTTTGCCCCATGGCATCGCGTGTAATATAATCGGCATCATTTGTATCAATTAAAAATTGCCATGGATTTTTTTCGGAAAACAATTTATTCGGTATCACTTGTTCAATCGTCGGTTTTTGAGATACAACGGATTTAAATTCATTATATACAAACAAACATACATCAAATTGGTCTTTACCAAATGCACTGATTAAGGTCATTGCCATCCGTTCGGCATCTAAATAAGGTCCCGCATTTGTATGCATTTTACGCTTCACAACCTGAATGCGCATATTCGGATATTGACGACGCAAAATATCCCCGCCCCGTGTTCCAAAACAAACCAAGGTGATTTTTTTATCTTGTTCTTCCAAATACTTAATCACTTCTTCGGTTTTTTGAACAACCTGCATATTGGAAGACCCGCTTAAGCCGTCATCAGACGTAATCACCACAACGGCATAATGGTCATCTTTGCCATTTCCTTTTAACAACGTCGGAATCGGTAAAATTTCGGAACTGCCTTGTTCGGTTAAAGCCTCCTGCCGATAGGAAATAGACCGAATCAGCCGACGAATCATCCGACGAATTTCCAACGTATAAGCCCCCGTCTGTAAAAAGTTTTCGTGCAACTTTTTAAGTCTGGACACAGCCACCACCTTCATGGATGCCGTCACTTGGTGCGTTGAAGAAATCGTCTTAATCCGATCGGAAATTTTCTTTAAAGAACTCATTATTCTTCCTCTGATTTAACCCCGACAAACTCATCCGTAAATTTCTTAATAAAGGCGTGTAAGCGTTCTTTATTATCTTCGGACAAATCTTTTGTCTTTTCAATTTCTCCGATAATTTCGGCCCCTTCAATTTTGATTTTTTCTTGAAGTTCGGCTTCATATTCGGAAATATCTTTCACATCCACTTTGTCCAAATATCCGTTCACACCGGCGAAAATGGACACAACTTCCTGAGCCATGGTAAGTGGCATATATTGTTTTTGTTTCATCATTTCCGTTAATCTGGCCCCACGATTTAACAAAGCTTGCGTTGCCGGATCCAAATCGGACGCGAATTGCGAGAAAGATAAAACCTCACGGTATTGAGCCAAATCCAATTTCAACGTACCGGCCACTTTTTTCATCGCCTTTGTTTGAGCCGATGACCCCACACGGGATACAGACAACCCAACGTTAATAGCCGGCTTGACCCCTTGGTGGAACAAAGCACTTTCTAAGAAAATCTGACCATCCGTAATAGAAATCACGTTGGTTGGAATATAGGCAGACACGTCGCCCTCTTGCGTTTCAACCACAGGTAAGGCCGTCAAGGACCCACCACCTTTTTCTTCATTTAATTGAGCGGCACGTTCCAACAAACGAGAGTGCAAATAGAACACGTCCCCGGGGTAAGCCTCACGACCGGCCGGCCGTTTCAACAACAAGGACATTTCACGATAAGCCACGGCATGTTTAGATAAATCATCATAGAACACAATCGCATTCATCCCGTTATCACGGAAATATTCCCCAATCGTACAACCGGCATACGGCGCCAAGTATTGCAAGGACGCACTGTCAGCCGCCGTTGCGCATACGATTGTCGTATATTCCATAGCACCTTTTTCTTGCAGCACACGCATAATATCACGCACGGTAGATTGTTTTTGACCAATGGCCACATAGATACAATATAATTTTTCTTTTGGATTTTCGGTGGTATCATTGATGGCTTTTTGAGACAAAATCGTATCCAAAATAATGGCGGTTTTACCCGTTTGACGATCGCCGATAATCAACTCACGTTGCCCACGCCCGATTGGCACCAAAGAGTCAATCCCCTTAATACCCGTTTGAATCGGACGGCACACTTTGTATCTGTCCACAATCCCCGGAGCCGGCGCATTCACGGGCATTTTCGGCAAGCTATCCAGTTTTTCCCTCTCATCAAGCGGCTCACCCAGCGGGTTAATCACCCGGCCAAGCAATTCCATCCCCACCGGTACGGAGTTCATTTCATTGGTACGAAATACTTTTTGCCCTTCACGAATATTTTCGGCATCATCAAAAATCACCACATCAACCGAATCGGGATTGAGGTTCAATACAAGACCATGTTGATGACCTTCAAACACCACCCGTTCACCCGAGGCAATTTCCTTAAGTCCGCTGACTTTAGCAACACCATCGGAAACGGATTGCACTTGTCCGACCTCTTTCACAATGGGTTTATCATCAAACGTTTCCACCTTTTGCATAAAGAAATCCGTTAATTTTTTCGGTGTCATATCACCGGCAAATTCGTTTTCCACCTCTTTTTGAAAGGCGCTTAAACGTCCCTTCACGGACGCATCAATCAACAACGAATTAACTCGCATGGAAACACCACCGATTAAATCGGGATTAACCTTTAACTGAATCATGAAATTTTGAGTACCGAGAACTTCCGTTAACTGCTCTCTCATACCGGACAACTGCTCATCCGTCAAAGATACGGCACTTTCCACCTCAACAATAATTGTTTTAAAACCATCTTTTGAATTTTGTTTTTTATCAGACATTTTTATCTTAATCCTCTTTATCAAAAAAATATGCCTTCTTTTAACACAAAAAGCCTTATTTCGCAAGTATTTTTTATGAAAAAACAACAAAATAAATGTATGAACACGAAAAAAGAAAAAACCTCCCTTATCGGAAGGTTTGACGGTGAATCCGTGTATTTACTGACCCCGTATATCTTGATTCAGCTGATTATTATACTCTTCATACGGATCAATACCATGGAAACGATCCTGAGCCCCTTTTAAATGTTTTTCCCCCATTTTATGCAATCCAGCACCGGCCTCTTTCACATCGCCGGCAAAACCGGTGATACGATGCCATCCGCCACGCAATCTATCGGTTGTCTGAGTAAACCCTTCACGCGGATGAAGTCCCAACAATATCCAAGCCATAATTAAGAAAATAACATAAACAATCACGGCGCGATAAGCCAACCGTGCCAAAAAACGCATCATTTTTATAACCGCTTGCATTTAAAACTCCTTTTGTGTATAATTAATGATGGGTTTAAGATACGCCTTTATTTTATATTTGTCCAGATGAAAAATACAGTTTTTGATAATTTTACCATAAAAATAACGAAATCGGCTCGTGCCAAAAATTTACGGTTGAGGGTAGATAAAACCGGCATCGTTCATTTAAGCATGCCCAAATGGACATTAAAAAGCACCGGATTAAAATTTGTTCAAGATAATTTAGAGTGGATACACACACAGTTAGAGCACATTAAACCGCCCAAACGATTTGAAAACGCTATGACCATTCATGTTTTGGGGCAAAGCGTTATAATTTGCCACACGCCGGACAAACGAGGGGGGTGCCACATTCAAAACGGATATTTGTATGTATCGGGTGGTATAGAACATCTGCATCGCCGAGTACGAGACTTTATCATACGTTCGGCGTTGCCCTATATTCAAGAAAAAGCCATTCAAATGGCCTTAACAATCGGTGAAAAACCAAAGGGCATTACATTAAAAGACACCTCATCCCGTTGGGGCAGTTGTTCATCGGCTAAGCATTTAAATTTTTGTTGGAAATTGGCAATGGCCCCCGATTATGTATTGGATTATATTATTGCGCATGAAGTTTCTCACCTTAAAGAAATGAATCACAGCGATAAATTTTGGGCGGTTGTCGGCACACTTGGTGTACGACGAGCCGATGCCGAAATCTGGCTGAGAAAACATGGTACCGATTTACAGGCGTGGGAGTAATTTGGACTTGCGCTGAATGCAGAATCATAAAATAAAAATATTTGATAATTCGCCGATACTGAAGGAAGTATCGGCGAAAGACAAAAGTACGCCCCTATTAAAAAGCCGAAAAACTACCGACAGACCGCGTAGAAGTCGCTTCTGATGCGACCGTAGTCGCTGACGCCACCAATGACCAGGTTCACGTAGTACGCGTAGCTAGAACTTACACCATCTATCAAGTTATTTGTCCAAATACCCCAACCGATCCCATAATGGCTTTGCAATGCTTGCCCAAGGGCCGTAAATTCATGTCTGTAAGTCGGAG
>JAZKXP010000027.1:0-16301 GCA_045611665.1 Alphaproteobacteria bacterium
GCTCGGGTTCTCACCCCTTGCCACATAAAAATTTAACGGTCACCAAAAGGTAACCGTTTAAATTTTTGGAGCGGGTGAAGGGATTCGAACCCTCGACATCAACCTTGGCAAGGTTGCGCTCTACCCCTGAGCTACGCCCGCATCGTTGCGATGGATGTATTTATGCCATAAAAAAAAACAAATTGCAAGCATTTTTTTGAAAAAATATAAAATATTTTATAACTATATGAAAAATAATGTAAAAAATAACAAAATTATCCTAAATATGAATATGGTTTTCGTCTGTAATTACAAAAAATGACTCTTTTGTGGTTGTGGCTGTAATGATTTATTGAAACGTTAAAAATAATTTGCCTTGGGTCATAAAATATGATACACTGCATTCGTATTGGGAAAAGGAGGATAAAATGGACGAAACTCCCTACATCCGTCCCTCATGGGATGAATACTTCTTAGAGGTTATGCATTCTCTGGCAAAACGGGCCACTTGTGATCGAGGGCGCACAGCCTGTGTTATTGTAAAAGATAATCAAATTATTGTATCGGGTTATGTGGGGTCTCCTCCGGGATTGCCTCATTGTGATGACGTAGGACATTTGCTGAAAAATCTAACGCACGAAGATGGGACCACAACGACCCATTGCATGCGCACCATTCATGCCGAACAAAATGCAATTTGTCAAGCCGCTAAGCGGGGGGTATCTATTGAAGGTGCCACGATTTATTGTAAGTTAGCGCCATGTCGGACGTGTGCGATGTTGCTGATTTCGTCCGGCATTAAACGGGTCGTGGCCGAGTATAAATATCATGCCGGCGCCGAATCGGAAGCGATGCTTAAACAAGCCGGCGTCATGATTGAATATATTCACGACGAAACGTTGAGTTATCAAAAATAATGAGGGCTTATTTTTTTTATTGCATAATTAAGAGGATGGGCATATACTGCCTACGTTAATCATTTTTGAAAGGAAAAAATAATGAAAGGAATTTTAACGGAATTTAAAAAGTTTGCCATGCGTGGTAACGTAATGGACATGGCTGTCGGTATTATCATTGGTGGTGCCTTTGGTAAGATTGTCGATTCACTGGTGAAAGATGTCATTATGCCGCCGCTTGGGATTTTGCTCGGTAAAGTTGACTTTGCAAACTTGTTCTTTGTGTTAAAGGATGGTCCGAAAGTGGCCGCTCCTTATGAAAGTTTAGAGGTTGCCAAAAATGCCGGTGCGATTACCATTAATGCCGGGTCATTTTTGAATACGGTGATCAGCTTTATTATTGTGGCCTTTGCCGTGTTTATGTTGATTAAAGCCATGAACACATTACAAGCTAAGTTGGATAAGAAAGAGGCAGAGGCAACTCCAAAAGCACCGACCACAAAAGAATGTCCGTACTGTATGTCTCAAATTGCGATTAAGGCAACCAGATGCCCGCACTGTACGTCGGAATTGCCGAAAAAATAAAAGTGATTTGATTTTTTATGGGTCGTCCGTCGGGCGACCTTTTTTGTGAAATAATACTTGCATTTAAAAATAATTTTTGATAGTGTGATTTTTAAGACGAGTGATGTGCGTCCCGAGGTATCAAACCTCTTTAAGAAGCGTCTGAATAAGACGATAAATTGTATGCTTTCCGGCGGGGCCGGAAGGCGGCAAAATATCCCCTATGGCGGTGAATATGCCGCACTATATCTTCTTAAATAGCTCTGAACTTCCGGTCGCCCATCATCACGGCGATTTTTTTTGTTGTGTTAATTTAAGGAGCAAAAATAATGAAGCAATTTGAATCCGGTCGTTCTATGGTTGAAATGCTGGGAACACTCGCAATTGTCGGTGTCCTGTCTATTGGAGGAATTGCTGGGTACTCATACGGTATAGACAAATACCATGCCAATGCGATTGTTAATGATGTAAACTTGAGGGCTGTTGATTTACTTTCTCAATTATCGCAAGGGCATACGCCAAATTTAGATTTATGGGAAACAACAAGTGCAGGACAATATCCGATTTCGCTAAACTCAGATAATGCCCCGACAAATTATTATATTAACGTGAAAGAGGTCCCTTTTGAGGTGTGCAATATGATTGTCGATATGATGCCGGAAAATGTGAGGATTTTAGTTGACAATGATACACAAGCGTGTGGTGAAGGGGATAATATATTGGATTTTGAGTATGAAGGATTTGAGGTGAATGCAAATCCAGAGGATACCTGTCCGACTGGTACTTCTGCACGTGGTTTGGGAGGGTATGCTTCGGTCATGAACAGTAATAATGAACGATGCTATTGTAGTAGTTCTGGTACAAAATGGGATAATAGTACATCAACTTGTGTGACACAGCCCGATATTTGCTGGGGAGTTTCTGATTGTGATAATGGTGAATATTGCCAGTTTTCAATATCTCAAAGTAATCTACTTCCTTTAGATGGAGGAAGGTGTCAAAGTTTGAGCCAGTGTGGAGAGATTACTTCATCAGGAGAGTATTTAATGGTTAAAATAGGTGGGGAAGGTTGTACTTTAGATTGGTGGACGGCACAACAGATTTGTTTCACTTTTGGGAAGCAAATGGTGAGTCCGGCTGATATTGGGTGTACACAAGGGGGGACCTGTACCTCAGCAGAATTGTCTAATATACGCAATGCAGGATTTAAAGGAAGTTTTTGGTTGAATGCATATGATAGTGGTAAGTATACGAAATACCTGCGTGGAGATGATGTTGTTGATATCTGGTTAATTTTTGGTGAACATTATGCTTTGTGTAAGGATCCGAATTAGAGGGTGTTTCTACCATTTTTTGTGATATGGTGTGAGTTTATTTACTTATAAACTGGCTGTATTTTGTACTGTATTGTTGTCTTTTTGATTAAAGGTACTATGGTTATAAAGTAAAAATATAGTTGTTGCGAATATGTTAAGAAAGATACTGTATAATAAAGAGTAAAAAATTTCACTTTTGTATTTGTATTTTTTATCAAATGGTGTATAATCCGCCGTATGAGTACTCTGTTTCAACATTTAACCGAGGCCCCTTTGGCTGATAAAATGCGTCCTTCGTCATTGGACGAGGTGGTTGGTCAATCGCATCTGCTGGGCGAAAAAGCACCCCTGGCACGTATGATTGCATCGGGTAAGATTTCCTCCTTTATTTTATGGGGGCCTCCGGGATGTGGTAAAACAACGATTGCCAGATTGCTGGCCGACGCCACGAATTTGCATTTTGAACAAGTATCCGCCGTTTTTTCTGGTGTGGCCGATTTGCGTAAAGTATTTGCCGAGGCTCAAAACCGTCGTCGCATGGGCAAGGGCACATTGTTATTTGTGGACGAAATTCATCGTTTCAATCGTGCGCAACAAGACGGATTTTTACCCTATGTAGAGGACGGCACCGTTATTTTGGTGGGGGCCACAACCGAAAATCCGTCTTTTGAAATTAATTCCGCTTTGCTTTCTCGTGCAAAAGTATTTGTGTTAAAACGTCTGGAAAACGATTCGTTGGATACGATTATGGAACGGGCAGAGGTCTTAATGGAACGGTCTTTACCGGTGGATGAGCTTGGACGTGAATTTTTAAAGAATCTGGCCGACGGGGATGGACGGTATTTTATCAATTTAATTGAGGCCGTTTATAACAGTGCCGAACCCAATGAAATTTTGGATGTCGAGGCTTTGGAAAAGTTGTTGCAAAAACGCTTGCCTAATTACGATAAATCGGGTGAGGGGCATTATAATTTAATTTCCGCTTTGCATAAATCTTTGCGAGGGTCCGATCCCGATGCTGGGCTTTATTGGTTAGCCCGTATGGTGCAGGCCGGTGAAGATATGAAATACATTTTACGACGGCTTACTCGATTCGCAACCGAGGATGTGGGCTTGGCCGATCCAAATGCGTTGGTGCAAGCAATTTCGGCTTGGAATTCATACGAACGGTTGGGGTCGCCTGAGGGGGATTTAGCGGTGGCAGGTTTAGTGGTATATTTGGCAACGGCGCCGAAATCTAACAGCATTGAGACCGCGTGGATTAATGTGTCAAAGGTGGCTAGGGAAACGGCATCTTATAATCCGCCGAAACATATTTTGAATGCGCCGACACGGTTAATGAAAGAGTTGGGATATAATGCCGGTTATCAGTATGACCATGACACAAAGGAAGGTTTTTCCGGTCAGAATTATTTCCCCGAAAGTATGGGACGCAGGATTTTTTATACACCCGTAGAGCGTGGATTTGAACGAGAAATTAAAAAACGTATTGATTATTGGAATGAGTTAAGGAAGAAAAAAAATGCCCGTAAAAATGATAACAGTTGATGAAAAAGACGATAATATTCGCCTAGACCGATGGTTCGCCCGTCATTATCCGGAGCTTAAAAACGGTCAGTTGCAACGCCTAATCCGTGGTAAAAATATCCGTGTCAATGGCGCTAAAACGTCTGCTGATACCAGATTGCATACAGGTGATATTTTGCGTGTACCACCTATGGAGGTATCCGAAAAATCTAATTTACCTCGCCGGCTGTCTAAGGCCGACATAGAATTTATGCAATCTCTTGTCATTCATAAAGATGATGATGTCATTGTTCTGAATAAACCGTCCGGTATCGCTGTGCAAGGGGGCAGTGGGCAGGCCCGCCATATTGACGGTATGTTGGATGCTCTGAGATTTGAAAAAGATGAAAAACCACGCCTTGTGCATCGGTTGGATAAAGATACGTCCGGCATTTTATTATTGGGGCGTAGTGCCAATGCAGCTGCAAAACTGGCCGAAGCATTTGCGTCTCGTGAGGCGAAAAAAGTCTATTGGGCTTTGGTTTACGGCAAACCAAAACTGTTGTCGGGTAAAATTGATGCACCACTCGCCAAAATGTCCGGAGAAAAGGGCGGAGAACAAATGCGTGTGGACTTTGAAAACGGCCAAAAAGCACAGACTTTATACCATGTTGTCGATTCGCTTGCCAAAAAGGTCAGTTGGCTGGAAATGATGCCTTTATCGGGGCGAACACACCAATTAAGGGTGCATTGTTTGACACTCAATACGCCCATTGTCGGTGATGGTAAATATATGGATAAAACGCGGGAAAATATGGGATTGCAGGATGAAAATAAATTGCATTTGCATGCACGTGCCATAAAAATTCCTCATCCACGCAAAGGAACACTTGAAATTTTTGCAAAAATACCGCAACATATAAAAAACAGTTTTGAATTTTTGGGGTTTGATGAAAAAACAGCCGAAAATCCGTTTGATTATTTTATGATAGGAGAAAGATAACATGAACATTTTAAAAAGATTATTTAAATTTTTTATGATTTTTTTGGTAGTGTTATTCATTATCATCAGTATTTTCTTTTTGACATTTGATTTAAATACATATCGTGGTGTGATTACATCAAAAGCCAGTGAAGCTTTGGGACGGCAGGTCAGTATTGATAGTATGGCAATGAAGTTATCTTTGATTCCGACGGTCGAAGTTAAAGGAATTACCATCGCAAATGATGCCTCTTTTAAAGATGAAACTCAACCTCTCTTGAAAATTGATTCTTTAGATGCAACATTGGCTTTAATACCGTTGTTGAAAGGGCAAATTGAAATTTCCGCCTTTAATATGGCAACGGCGGATGTTTTGTTGATTGAACGGGATGGCAAAAATAATTATACATTTGGAAAAACGGAAAAAACGCCGGTTCAAAAGCAATCGGAAAAAACAGGGGCTCAACCAAATAACAACATTTTGGAACGTTTGAGTATCGACACCATTAAAATTAAAAAATTATCCGTTCTTTATCTGCAAGAAGCTCAAAAACATGCTCTGTCTTTGACCAATGTATCTGTAGAGCAACTGAAACTGATAAAAATGACAGTGCAGTATAATGGTAAAATAGCTAATATTGAAGCAAATTTGGGCAATTTAGCCGGTCTTATAGCGAAAAAACCAAACTATTCATTTTCTGCAAAAGTTGATGCATTTGGTGCTAAGGCTAATTTATCCGGTACAATAGGGGATACGGCCAATTTTTCCAATATACTTTTAAATTTGGTAATTAAAGGAAGTAATTTGAAAAATACAGTGGGGTATTTTGCTAAAGTAACTCAACTTCCTGCAACGTCCTTTGATGTTGATTTGACGATAAAGGGCGGTTTAAACAGTGATATTAAAGTTGATCCGTTATCGGTTGTTTTAGGGGGGGATAAAGCTCTTGTTAATACAGTATTGACATTGAAAAATCCCCAAACAACAAAACAACTTTTAGCTGCCGGAACGATAGATATTCGCGATGGAGCATTGGCCACACAATATGGTATCAAACCGATTGTGTTGACGTTTGATGTTGGTGCCGATGAAAAAACGATTGTACTTAATAAATTGACGGCTTCTGCCGGTAAATCCGATATTATTATGAACGGTGGTGTTTCTTTGGCTGAGGCTGTTCCGCTTATCAAAACACAAATTGTTTCTCAATATTTTGATTTGAATGATTTTGTTGTGGAACAGATTAATACAACACCTCAAGAAAAAACTCAAAAAACTCAGGAAAATAAACCTTTATTCTCGGAAGAAAAAATTGATTTGTCCGTTTTGAAAAAGGTTAATGCCTCTGCGGCCGTAACAGCGCAATATGTCAAATTACCTCAAGTTGATAATATTGGTGTGTCCGTGACGGCGGATTTGAAAGACGGATATTTAAAAGTACCGACTTTTGCCATACGGACAACAGCGGGTACATTATCCGGCAGTGCGGGCGTAAATGCCTCACAAACACCGCTAACAGCCTCATTTAAGATGACCTCTGATGAATTATCATTAGATACGATTAAGGCTGTGTCCGAAGAATTAAGAGGATCAGAAGTGGTCACGTCGGTTGATTTGACAACGAAAGGGGATTCGGTCAAATCATTTATGTCGGCTTTGAATGGTCAGATTGTTGTTGAAGTGACAAAAGGGGAAATTCTGAATAAATGGTTTAATTCCTTACCGGTGGCAATGGGGGTATTTAAAAACAGAGCTAATGCCGTTACCTTTTCAACCTCTGATCAAATCAGCAGCTTGACCTGTGGAGCGATTAATCTGACTGTTAAAAATGGGGTTATTACTTCGGATAATCAAATTGCTATTGAAACGTCGGTTGTAAATTTCTCGGTCAGTGGTGAAATTAATTTGCCGAAAGAAGAATTATCTTTGACAATGATTCCGTCTGTCGTTGGGGCCAAAGATAAAGTGCAGGAGGCTTTAACGTTAACACAGATTGTAAAAATTTCCGGACCGTTTTCGAATTTGAAACCCTCATTGGATACCAAAAAAACGGCCGAAACGGTGGTTAAAGGCGGATTGACGGTATTGGCAAATAAATTGGCTGAAAAACAAGGGGGAACAGTTTCGTCTTCATCTTCGGCACAATCTTATAATTTGTGTGAACGTGTTCTCGGACGCCCATTGACCGGTCAAGAAAGGGTACAGTCTGCTGCGGCACAAAAGGCCTCTAAAACCGAAACACACGCTCAAGAAAATACAAAAATGGATGCAAAAGATATGTTTAAACAACAATTATTGAATTCATTGACTGAGGCTTTGAAAAAATAGAATGGATACCCAAATTCATATCCGTGTGTTTGGACGAGTACAAGGCGTTGGGTATCGCGCGTGGACTGTTCGTCAAGCGCAAAGTCTGAACCTGAAAGGATTTGTTCGCAACCGACGTGATGGGAGTGTGGAGGTTTTTGCGCTGGGGCCTGCCGAAGGGATAGCTCAGTTGCTCAAACACTGTCATGACGGACCGACTTTTGCCCGTGTCGATGATGTACGCCCAATGTCTTATCCGGATGCGCCAATGCCTTCTTTGTCAGAAGAATTTGACGTCTGTTCCACAGTGTGAAGCAGGTTATTGCCCGGAAAGACATATATTGTAGTGGAGGAAATGAGATGAATAATCAAGTATTGTACAAATTATCCGTATTAGGCGCTATTTTCAGCTTCCTGCCTTTTTTTGGACTTATTCCGTTTGTCTGCCGTGTGTGTGGTAACCAAGTGAGTGGTGCCATGCAGTTGTGTAAAGGGATGGACGGTCAGATGATGTCTTTTGTTCGAGGCGGTTAACTATCACTTTTGTGTAGAGATAGTATAAAAAACCTCTTAAAAAAGAGGTTCTTTTGTTTTGAATAGGAAGCTAAATGAACTGTGTAAATTATCCGACTTTTTGGTATTTTTCAGGTAAAGGAATTTTTTTCATTGTTTTGACCTTAGAGTAATACTCACGTACGATAGAGCTACCTTGTGCCTCTACAATTAAAACATTTTCTACCCGAGATAAATCTGTCCGTACATCCGGATGGATATAGCCTAAAACAATTGTGTTGTCTTCGGAACGATACAACAAAGCATGTTCCCCACCATCATAAACAATCTGAGGACGTTGTGCATCATTCAGACGAGCCCGCATCAGGATCATTAAGTCACCGGAGATATTTTTTAAGATATTATATTTTGTTTCTTCTTCAATCAAATGTTGTACCATGACATAACCTCATTCATAATCTACATAATAATTATTTCACAAAATGAAAGGAAAATCAACGAAAAAATAAAGTTTTTTCAACAAAAAATAAATAAAATTGTTGACAAAATAAAGAAAGTAAGATATATTAAAATAATCTGTTATTTAATAAAGGAAAAACTATGGAACAAATACAATTAAATGATAATGTACAAAGTAATATTCAAAATGTGATGACTGCCGACAATTATCGTAATATTGAAGCGGCTTTGCAATATGTTGCCTGTAAGGGGGATAATTTGACCCAGATCGCAAGCGAACAAATCGGAAAGTACATCTGTACGGAAAGTGAAAAATGGGCTCAAAAATTAAATAAACGAATGACGGCTCAAGATATTGTTTTGGCTGTGATTCGGTCTCAGGTTTTGTTAAAACAAACAGATATATCCGAAGAAATTGCAAAAGATTATAAACGTTATGCTGTTGAATATCCGACACGTATTCCGTTAATGCGATTCGGTGTGTCTGATAAAGATGAGCAAGTATGTTATCGCATGGCTTTTTTAACGGATATGTTATTTGATAAAAATAATCAACCTTTGTATAAAACCCAAGGTCTGTTTTTGGCTAATTTGGTCAATAGATTGATGATTGAAAATAATCCGTGTAACGATAATACAAAAGCCGTTGCAAAAATAATTTTAAATAGTGTTTTACGTTTGCCGGAAAGGGAACGGCAAGCGGCTTTGAAGGGAATATCTGCTATATGTTGGCCGACAGAAATGCGTGCCTATTTCAATGCCAAACAAACGGAGTGTCAATCTGAACGGCCTCGTGTTTGTGAGGCGGGGTATCCGAACAAAGTACCGATGGTTTTAGAACGTTAATTGTTTTATAATGTCTTCACTTAGACTCTATTGATATTTGTTTTAGAATAAAAAAAGACCGTTTTAAAATAAACGGTCTTTTATAAGGAGGAGTGTCATGAAAAAACCACCATCGGGTGGCTTTTTAAATGGTGCCTGGGGACGGGATCGAACCGCCGACACAGGGATTTTCAGTCCCTTGCTCTACCAACTGAGCTACCCAGGCAAGGCATCTTTCTTAACGAAAGTAAAATCCTTATACATTATTTTTTTTGTCTTGTCCAGTGTTTTTTTTAAAAAAATGAAAAATTATTCATCTTTTTCGAATTTTTGTGTATTTTTCGCCCATTCTTCGTCTGTTGGCACTTCGTTTGTATGCATAACATAACTTCCTTTTAACCAACGCCCTAAATCAATATCGGCACATTTTTTGCTGCAAAACGGTTGATATTCTAAAACGGTTTGTTTGCCACAAATGGGACATTTTTTATTTAATATCGGTGTTGTCATTATTTCTCCTTAATATCAAAATGATGAAGAGGGTAAGTAATATCTGCCTTTAAACAAGCAATATTTTTTAATTTATCTCTTAAGATATCAATAACTTTCGGATGGGCGGTAATATAAGGCGTTGTCTTGCAGGCATCAACTAAAGTACAAATCCGATAAGCCGTAGATAAAAATGTCGGATTTCCTTGTATGTCCAAAAAAACATCAATCAGCGGAGCATAAGTGCGTGTTCGCCGAATTTCAAACAGGCCGCCATGGGTCCATCCGAGAATTTGACTTAAATTATCTTTTTCCAATAATTCAGTAAGATATTTTTGTAAGGCGATTCGCAAAGATTTATGTTTTGTGCCGATAAAATCAATTAAAATCAACCCACCGATATGCCGTTTTAGGATTTCTTGAACAATGATTTCTGCAGCTTGATAATTTAAGGCCTTAAACGAATCTGTGGCGTTTGTAGAATCAACATCAATCGTCCAACAGGTAGAGGTTCGATTAATATGAATTTTTAGACCGTTTGAAAGAGAAACAGACTCAGCTAAAGCTTCGTCTAATGCCTCATCAAAAGAAGAGTCCCAATCATACGAAATCGGTAAAGAAAATTGATTGGATAATTTTTGTGATAACGAAACGGAAGAAGTGTGCGTTATAAAATCCGACTCTGTAATAAAAATACCATTAGCGTCTTTTCCCTGACGAGCCTCTTTTGTGATTTTTACCCAAACCCGTTCCCCTTCTGTATGCGTATCTTTGCTTGGAACAAAGACAGCATGTTTTTGCGTTTCAACAAAATAGCCCTTTAAAACAGAATCTTTTTTGCGAATGATGCCGGGTAAGACGTCCTCTAAATTGAGACGTTCCGGTCTTGAAATAAAAAAACGCATGGGGATATTGGCCTCATTAACTAAGGCGACAACTTCCTCACCATGATTGATTCTTGTAATTAACCGCATAGGATACCGCGCAATACTTGCGCTACCTCGAAAACGGGTAACCCGACAACGTTGGGATAGGACCCAATAGTTTTTCTGACAACGGCAGATAACAGTCCTTCAATTTGATAGCCAGCAACATTTTGCCATTCGTTTGAATTCAAAATGGCGTCAATATCTGTTTGATCCAATTTTTTGATAATGACGAACGTTGTAACGGTTTTGGTAATTGTCGTACCATCCGGTTTTACAACACAAAAACCCGTGATGACCCGATGTTTACGGCCGGATAATAATTTCAAATTTTCTAAAGCTTGATCGCGGTTTACGGCTTTTCGAATCATTCTGACACCAACAGCGATAACCGTATCGGCGGCTAAAACACATTGACCGGTATTTTGAGCTGCGGCCGCCTTAGCTTTTTCATAAGCCATGCGATAGACATATCGAGCCGGTAATTCTTTTTTTCTGGGGGTTTCGTCTATTTCGGCGGGCTTAACGGCAATCGGAGTTAGACCGGCGGATTGTAATAAGCGCAATCTGGCCTGAGAACCGGATGCTAAAATAAAGGGATGTTTTAATCCCCAGGGCGAGGCGTTTACACTATTCATCGGCTTGTGTTTTTTCCTTGCGTTCGTGGCGTTCTTGAGCCTCAATACATAAAGTTGTCACCGGTCTGGCTTCTAACCGACCGAGGCCGATTGGTTCGCCGGTTTCTTCACAATATCCATAGGTGCCGTTTTCAATGCGATCCAGTGCCTGATTGATTTTTTTGATGAGTTTACGCATACGGTCACGTGTTCTGAGTTCCAAATACTGATCGGCTTCATTACTGGCGCGATCATTTAAATCCGGTTCATTTAAATTTGTTTCTTTTAAATCCTGTAATGTGTCGCTTGACTCTTTGACCAACTCAGTACGCCAATTTAATAATTTTTGCCGAAAATATTCCAGCTGTTTTTCATTCATATACTCTTCTTTAGCAGATGGTTTATAGTTTGGTTCTAACGTAATCAAGCTCATTTTATCCTCCGTTACATAAGATTTAAAAAATCGGGGTAAGTTTTACTTAGATATAACGGATTTTCTTTTTCTTGTCAAGTATTGTTTTTTTTCTCTTGTAAGAGAGTTTTGTTTTTGCTATGCTGAGGTAAAATTAAGTATCAGGAGGATAAAATGCGTTTTGTATATATATTGGGTGTGGCCGGTTTTTTATCGTACTCCGCTATGGCTGAAACGGTTGTTTTGGCTGAGTGTGAAGATAAAATTACGCGTGCCGAAACGGCCGGAGAAACATCGGTCTACGATGAGTGTGGTTTTAACGATATTGAGACCGCTTGGAATAAGTGGGCCGGCTGGGTATCTCAAAAACAATACAAACGGGCATTGTATGAATTATGCGTACGGTATCCGGATCATCCTTATAGCGATTTATACTGCGAAAAATCTGCAAATTTAGGATATGGTCCGGCAATTGCCGAACAAGGGCATCGTCTGATGGCGCAAAACTTTAGTAAATTAGCCGTAGAACATTATACACGTGCTTTGCAAACGCGTTCTTTGTCGGATGAACAAGAAGGAAAAGTGGCGGAACAATTGGGATTGTACCATTTGGACGAATTAGGTGGTGCTTATGCGCCGGCTAAAGGGATTGCGTTTTTGGATGAGGCCAGTAAAAAACGATCGGCTGCCGCTAATAATATGTTAGGCTATCTGTCATATAGCGGAGAATTTGGGGTTCGCAAAAGTGAAAAAGAATCGTTTAAATACATTTGGCGTGCGATTTTATTGGGATGTCCGGCGGCTGAAGAAAATTTAGGGTTATTCCATTTGGGAAAATCCAAAAAGTTAACTTATCAAACGGTCGTAAAATATATGCGTGCCAGTGCTTTTTCGTGTCAACCGACATCACCTGTGAATACCCAGTCTTTGGTTAAACCGGCCGGCTGTGTGTGTGAGGAGGCCTTTGAGATACAGGAACGTCATAAAAATAAACCCTATTACCTGACGGCAGTTATGGGGGATACGGCGTCTTTGCGAGACACAAGCGGGGCAACGCACAGTGTTCAGTTGAAGCAAAAATTATCGGATGGATATTTTGTAACGGATATTCGCCCGACGGCTGTTATCTTGGAAAAAGCCGGTGTTCGTATGGTGTTGAATTTGGTGCGTAATATGGATTGTTTGGATTTTTGTGAAAAAATGCGCTTGACCGACGGAACGGTAGAAGATGTAAAAATTAAGCCGTATCGTTTGAGTTTTACACCGCAAGAGTGTCAGCACTTAATGCATTATGCGCCGTTATTGGTTGATGTTTCCAAACCGTATGTCGGAAAAACCGAATGTGCCGGTGATAGCGGATCGGTGGATGATGAGTTGTTGCGTTTGATGCGAGAGGGTGAGGAAAACGAGGAGACCACAAATATGGTTTTACCGCTTCCCGCTCGTTTAATGCAGCCATTTACTCCCGGCGTTCAAGGGCAAATCGGGGTTGTAAAAAATGAAGAAAGCAGAGGGCCTCAACCACAAGTGTTGTTTCCGGTGAAAAAACAACCGAAGGGGCTACCGAAAAAGAAAATTCAGTTTAGGGTCGGGGGCGGAATCAGCCAAAATAATAAAAAATAAATCCGGTTGAAAAAAATTGCTTGATTTTTTTTGAAAAACGGTGTATGATGCACCCGTTTCCGACTACCTTGCCCAATGCTATCGGACTTGGGCTATGTTTCAGGCGATTATTCATGGGGAATAATTTGCATAAACCGAAACGAGAAAATCCAAAAGGAGAGGATATTATGCCTTTTTATGAAAACGTATTTATTGCTCGTCAAGATTTGACGCCCAATAAAGTAACGGAATTGGCCGATAAATTTGCGGCTATTATCGAACAAAACGGTGGTAAAGTGACAAAACGTGAAGACTGGGGTCTGCGTACACTTGCCTATAAAATTCAAAAAAACCGTAAAGGTTATTACACATTATTCAACATTGATGCTCCGGCCGGTGCTGTTGTTGAAATGGAACGTTTAATGCGTATTGATGAAAACTTGTTGCGCTTTTTAACTGTTAAAGTTGATGAATTGGAAGAAGGTCCGTCCGTAATGATGGAACCAAAATCCAGAAAAGCAAAAACAGAAGATAAATATGATGTTGAAATTACGGAAGGAGAATAATCATGGCTGAAGTAAAATCTTTTTCTCGTCATCGTAAAACTTGTCCGTATTGTTCAGACAAAGGTTTTAAAATTGACTATAAAGACGTGAAACAATTGTCCCGTTTTATCACAGAACGTGGTAAAATGGTTCCGTCTCGTGTATCTGCAACATGTGCCAAACATCAACGTGAATTGTCTAAAGCAATTAAACGTGCTCGTATTTTGGCCTTATTGCCATTTGTTAGCAACGATTAATTTGAGAGGAGTTTAAGATGGAAGTAATTTTATTAGAACGCATTGAACGCCTCGGTCAAATGGGTGATGTTGTTAATGTTAAAAATGGTTATGCCAGAAACTATTTGTTGCCGCAAAAGAAAGCTTTGCGTAAAACAAAAGATAACTTGGCTTATTTTGAATCCAAACGTAAAGAATATGAAGCCCATAACTTGAAAATGAAGTCAGAAGCTGAAGCTATGGCTGAAAAAATCAAAGGTTTGTCTGTGGTTATTATTCGTCAAGCTGCTGAAACAGGTCAATTGTACGGTTCCGTAACAGTTCGTGATATTGCCGAAGCAATTCATGATGCCGGTTTCAAAGTGGAACGCCGTCAAATTGATTTAAATCAACCGTTCAAAAATATGGGTATTTTTGACGTTCGTTTGTCCTTGCACCCTGATGTAGCACAAACAATTCGTGTCAATATTGCCAGAACGGCTGACGAAGCCAAAAAATCTGCAGCTAAATTGGCTAAACAAGAAAAAGTTGTTGAAGTTCAAGAAACTCCGGCAGAATAATTTTCTTGAAATTGATAAGAAAGGCCCGCTGAATGGTGGGTCTTTTTTTTGTATTTTAATAGGTTGTAAAAAAATACTTGACAAATAATTTTAATGGGTGTATACTTATTTTTAACAGGAGGAGGAAAACATGCAATTAAACGACGCTTTATTTTATTGTGTTAAACGGTCAAAAGCATTGGCCAATATTGAAGCATTGGTTCAAAAAGGGGCCAAACCTTGGGCGGTAGATGATAAGGGACGTACGTTATTGCATTATGCCGCCGAACAAGGAGACTTGAAGTTAATCAATCATTTTATCCGAAAATTTAAAATTAATCCGAATGTGCAAGATTATTCCGGCCAAACGGCAATGCATATGGCTGCGACTCAATTTTATGGGAGTGTTATAACCGCTTTGGTAAATGCTGGCGGAGATGTGAATGCGACTGATAAACTGGGGGTCAGACCGTTGCATATTGCGGCGATACACGGTCATATTCCGGTAGCGAGTAAATTAATTAAAAAGGGCGCCGATATTACGGCAAGATCCTATGCCATCAAACGTGGTTATAGCAGCTTAACGGCAAAAGAGGCTGCGATGATGGCTAATCAAACTGAGATGGTTGAAATGTTGACGGGTATAGAAGAAAAACAACAAAGAAAGCAAATGATGGCAGGGCAGGTACAGGCTCCGGTTTTGATTTGTTCCCATGATGATGTGCAAGTAAACGTAAATGTGAAAGAAAATCAACGTATCAAAGCGTAATATTTTTAATTCAATAGGAATATCTTTCAGAATCTACCATGAAGTGTCTTTATGGTAGATTTTTTTTGTTGTATAAATTATAAAAACATTGTGTAATAATTTCTTGACACGCATTATTTCCTTTCATATAGTACATATATAGTTATGAAAGGAGTTCCCCAAATGAAATTAACAAAACTATTATTATCTGCAACCTGTTTGGTATTATTATCTGTTCCGGCTTTGGCTGAAGAAGTATCGGCAACGGCCCCTCAGTTAACGGCAAATTTGCGTCGTTTGGGATTTGAATATTCCACAACGGATGTTTCTCATGCCAAAGAATATGAAAACTCTCCGGTGTCTCAATTTAATGCCGACAGTCAATCATTAATCAAAGGCGTTTTTGATTTCGCATTGGAATATAACCGTGATAATATGCGGTGGAATAACGGGTTATTTATGGAATATGGTAAGACAAAATTGGAACCGGAAGATGAACCGACGGAAAGTACGGAAAATTCCGATAAAATTTTGTTGTCTTCTATCTATTCTCATAAATTGTGGAAATACGATACCTATAGCATTGGGCCGACCGCCACAATAGAATATCAAACGGAATTTACCGAAAATAATGATGCACCCAGAACAAAAGTATTGCGTGGTAAAGCCGGTCTTTCTTTGTTTGAAGGTAATATCATCAAAGATTTATATATCGTGGGCGTCAGCGAATACGATATGACATATTCTTCTGAAAAAGTAACAAAAACGGCCGGAGAAATCGGTTGGCGTATTCAATATGATTTACGAGATGGTGTTCAATTAGCTACAGACGGATACTA
>JAZKXP010000028.1:0-10840 GCA_045611665.1 Alphaproteobacteria bacterium
CCCCCTATAGATATAATACCTACAAGGCATATAACACCCAACATCTCTGCCATAGAACGTCCAGATTGTACAGTCATTTTATTATATGTCATCAATACCTCAAAGTTTCTTTTTCATAAAAATCATATTATTAAGTAATAATGTTACATAGAAAAAATCTTTTTTCAACAACAAATTTAAAATCAACAAACTTCTCACTAAAAAAAATCCTCCAAACGGAGGATTTTTCAATATTAAGATAATCGACTTAATGTTTTATCCTTACCCAAGATTTTCATAATGGCATATAGGTCCGGCGTTTGTTCACGGCCCGTTACCAAAACACGCAAGATTTTGGCCACATCTGCTACCGAGCCTTTGTAATCAGTCGGATTAGCTTTATAGGCCTTCATATCCGTTGCAAAACCATTATTGCCGGCCACCTGTTTGATTTTACCAAACCAAGTGTCTTTGTCATCATTTTCATCATAGATGGCAGCAAATTCTGAGGCCACTTTTTTCACATCTGCCTCATCAAATTTTTCCAACAATTCCGGATGAGCCACAAACATATCATCAAAGAAGAACGTCAATTCATTTTCAACATCTTCCCATTTGACTAAATCTTTACGAGATTTTGCTCCAATCCCTCGTTCAATATTTAAAATCGCCGTGACATAATCCTTATGCGCAGACAATTTTTCAGCCAGTGGTTTATTATAATCATTTGCCCAGTTTAATACGGCCTCATAAACTTCTTCAGCCGTCATTCTGGCAATAACATCCTTTGAAATGCTGTGCATTTTTACAAAGTCAAATAAAGCCCCACCCGTGTTAGAAATTTTATTAAAATTCATTTGGAATTTTTCGGCCGGTTCGGTCGGATTAGCCTTACGCCAATCTTCAAAGTTTGCGTTCAAAATATTCGTTAAATATTCCACAACCGTCATTTCCGGATAGCCTTTTTCCCAAAAATACGTAATGGACGCTTCGGCATCATGGCGTTTAGATAATTTACGTTTATTACCGTTATCTAATTTTTGCAAAGTGGCCAAGTGAGCATACTTTGGTGTTTTCCATCCCATCGCCGCAAACAATTGAATATGAAGCGGTGTAGAAGAAATCCATTCATCCCCACGGGAAACGTGTGTCGTGCCCATTAAGTGGTCATCAACCACATGTGCAAAGTGATAGGTCGGCAATCCGTCATTTTTCAAAATAACGATATCCATATCATTTTGAGGCATCATAATCATACCTTTAGCCAAATCTTTAATGGCCATTTTTTCATCATAATTGCCCGTTGATTTAAAGCGAAGCACCCAATTATGGCCGGCCTCTAAATGTTCCAAAATTTGGGAATCCGTCAAGTTTCGGCATTTGGCATATTGACCATGATATCCCGGACGAATATTCATTTTTTCTTGGATTTTGCGGGTTAAATCCACATCTTCTGCCGTACAAAAACATGGATAAGCCTTGCCCTCTTCCAACAATTTTTTGGCATAGGCTTGATAAATATCTTTACGTAAAGATTGTGTGTAAGGTCCATAAGCACCCACATCTTCACCGGCCATATTCACTCCTTCATCCGGATGCAATCCATAGCGTGGGAAAGATTCTAAAATCAATTCCAAAGCACCCTCTACTTTACGTTTTTGGTCGGTATCTTCCACACGTACAAAAAACACACCACCGCTTTGATGCGCCACACGTTCGGCAATAATGCCTTGATAAATCGTACCAACATGTAAAAATCCGGTCGGACTGGGAGCCACACGCATAACCTTAGCCCCTTCCGGCAAAGTACGAGGCGGATATTTTGCCTCAATTTCATCAATACTCGGCAGAGGATTAGGGAACATTTTTGCAACAATTTCTGGTGTCATTTTTATACCTTTCATTCTAAATATTTTGAAAAGACCATACATTAAAATGTGTTATTTGTCAATATAAAAGTGGAAAAACCGGCTAGTTATCACGGGCTCGATAAATCGGCCACAAACCGCCGGATACATCATCCAATGACTGCATAGACTGTCCCATCAAAGACCGATATACCCAGTAATTAACCAAAATACGTTCCACAAAACTACGTGTTTCTTTAGACGGGATACTTTCAATAAACAACAATGGATCATTTTGGTAATCCATGCGTTTTTTCCACTTGGCTAAATTGCCGGGGCCAGCATTATACGCTACCGCCAAGAAAATCAAATTATAATTAACCTCACCGTTATCCAACAACTTTAACAAATAATTTTGTCCCAAAGATAAATTATATTCGGGATCTTTCAGGCGTTGAACGCTCCACGGAAACTGTAAAGATTTTGCCAATTCCCGCCCTGTATCCGGCATAATTTGCATCAATCCCACAGCGCCGACCGAACTTTGCGCACGACTGTTAAAGCACGATTCTTGTTTTACGAACGAAAATACCAAAGCTTTATCGGCTTTCCATCCGTCAGAAGGCGTCCAATGCGGAGCCGGATAACGCATATCCGATTGACCGCTGATTTCCCCCGACACCGCCAATAATTCATCATCAAAGTCATTTTGCGCCGATACCATTAATAAAACACTTTTAGCCTCTTTATCGGCTTCTAAATACAGTTTTGACAATTCACGTTTAGCCCATTCGTCTTGACCGATTTGCTTCAACGCATAAAATCGTTCCAATGCCGGATGAGAAAAATCTCCTGAGATATCATCTTCTGGCGTTGACGGCTTATCCCACACATGGGTTAAATCTTGCCCTAATAATCGCATAGCCATAAAACCATAGAATGTCCGCGGATATTCCGAAGCCAGCTCCAAATAATCACCAACTTTTTCATAGTTACCCAATCTTAAATTGGCTCGGGCCGCCCAAAAGGCCGAAGCCGCCCTGAGCAACGGATACGTTTTTCTGTAGCCTGCCGTACGTTCAAAATAATCAGCGGCTTTTTCATAATTTCCCATACGCCAGGCCGTC
Source organism: Alphaproteobacteria bacterium (assembly GCA_045611665.1). GTDB lineage: Bacteria > Pseudomonadota > Alphaproteobacteria > CAAHEQ01 > UBA3637 > UBA7488. The sequence goes on from JAZKXP010000028.1 coordinate 2,954, forward strand.
AACCCTGCCGTCCAAGAAGCCAAGGGAATATCCGAACCGGATCCGCGCACCGCGTGTTCGGCATAGGCAAGAGCTTGGTTATTTTCATTATCCAAAAAATATGAAAAAGCCAGAGCCGTTCTGGCCGAATTATGTTCAAACCGATTAAATAAATTATCTGTTCTTTTGCCTTCAACCAACTGTTTGGCATTAAGCGTTTTTCCGCGAGATAAATATCTGGCAATCTGATTCATAATTTTTTTTGCTTCGGCCCGTCTGGTTTTTCCCAACCCGTTAAACGGTACATTTTTAACCAAATCGATGGCTTCTTCCCGCATCACAAAGGTACAAGCCCCTGTCCGCGACCCGAAAATCCCTTTCGGTTTTAAATTTTTTACACCGGCTTTTTTTTGAAGCCCTAAAGCATATATATCATCCGCAACGGCCAAAGACCCGTATTTTTTCAGCCATGATACGATTTCGTTTTTTGTTGTCTTATAACTTTTTGAAAAATATCTGTCATATAAGACATATCCCATCAAGGATTTATCTTTTAGTTTTTTTTCTAAAGAAGCGGCCGTTTTGAAATGCCCCTTATCCTGAGCGGCAAAAATTTCTCGATACGTCTTGATATCGGAACCGTTTAAAACCCTCTGACCGGCATCAGCATAAACAGTACCGGTCAAAAAGCACAATAAAACCCCTACAAATAGATTTACGTATCTCATTCGGCGTTATCAATCTTATTACTTTCACGAATAGGAGCGTATTTAATCTTACTTTCACATCCGGATTTAGATACACCCGGAGCAACACATTCCAAGACCGTCATTTGCGGTACATCTAACATATTTTTACAATTTTCACCGGCCCATGCAATCGGTTGTGTTTGCGTTCCGCCATTTGGCAGAACACTGGAAAAGGATAAAGGAACGTCCAATGAACCATAGCGCAAGGAAACATCCAGCTGTCTGAGCGTTACATTCATTTGATTTTCCACCGTCATCGTACCGGTACAAAATGCTATGCCGCCAAACGCGGGTTGGACAATTGTCACATCGTTAATGACCAAATAAATAGTTTCAGCAGATTGACTATCTTTTTCGGCATTTCCCGTCCCTAACTCAGGGAATAGCCCCGCACTCGGAGCCGGAGCATTTTTAAATTGATCCGGTTGTTCTTGTCCCGATTGCTTTGGTTGTGGTTGCTGTACTGCCCTCGGTACCACCCCGGTCGGAATGACAAACGGTAATTCCCCAAACTGTTCCGATTGTTCATCAAGAGTCGGCTGAATGTCAGCCCCTGCCGGCAGCTGAGCCGAAACGGCAATCGGTGTAAAAAAGCATAGGGTCAGCAACAAAAACTTTTTCATTTTTTAAATCCTTTCTTTACAATTTTCTTTTTTTGGGATACAGTACCCAAAAAAATTCATATAGTCAGTTTAGGGGAATATTTTAAAAATGGCAACATTTTTTTTCTGTGGTATCGGCGGCATTGGGATGAGTGCTATTGCGTTGTATTTAAAAAATGCCGGCCACACGGTGATGGGATCCGATCGTTCATTTGACTTGCAAAATGCTTGTGCAATTCAAAATAATCTGATAAATGCCGGCATTACGCTGCATCCTCAAAATGGCAGCGGTGTTACCCAAGACATTGATTATTTTGTTGTTACTCGTGCCGTTGAAGAGTCCATTCCGGATATCAAAAAAGCAATTGAATTAGGGTTGACTATAAAAAAACGCCCCGAAATGTTGGCGGATATTTTTCATTCCTACAAAGGAATTGCCATCGCCGGAACATGCGGAAAAACGTCTATTACGGCGATGACGGGACATATTTTATATAAAAATAAATTCGCTCCGACCATGATTAACGGCGGTATATCCTTAAATACATATAACAACGCGGCGTGTTCTAATCTGATTTTCGGAAAAGGATATCATTTAGTTATCGAGGCGGATGAATCAGATGGATCCATTCAAAAATACAATCCGTTTATCAGTGTTGTTTCCAATATTTCATTGGACCATTTTGAATTAGATGAAATCCGCCCCTTATTTGAAGCTTTTCTCAATCGAACACGCCATGGTATCGTCATCAATGCCGATTGTCCGGAAACGGCAAAATTACACTTAGATCATCCAAACATTATCCGTTTTTCAACCAATGGAGTCCCGACCGATTTAACAGCCACCGATATAACACCTTTAGAAGGCGGAGTCAGTTTTAAATTAAACGGAAATTGGGTAACTCTTCCGATGATTGGAACACATAACGTTGCCAACGCCTTAGCTGCCATTGGGGCGGCGTTGCATGCCGGCATCCCCGTATCGGACAGTGTGCGTGCCTTAAATTCTTTTAAAGGCACGAAACGGCGTCTGCAAAAAATCGGCGAAACGAATAGTATTATTGTTTATGATGATTATGCCCATAATCCGGAAAAAATTCGAGCCGCATTATCGGCTTTAAAACCGTACGGAGGACGCATTGTTGCCATCTATCAGCCACATGGTTTTGCTCCGATGCGATTGATGAAAGATGATTTTATTCGGGTTTTATCGGAAATTATGGATGAAAACTTAACCTTAATTATGCCCGATATTTACTATGTCGGCGGAACGGTTGCTAAGGATATATCTTCCGAAGATGTTATTAAACCGTTGGCACAAATGGGAAAACAAGCGGTATATATCCCGAACAGAACGGATATTTTAACTTATTTATCCGGCGTTATCAAACCACATGATAAAATCATTGTGATGGGTGCCAGAGATGATTCCTTATCCGATTTTGCGCAGGAAATTTACAAAACCATCCAAGGAGTATAACATGAAAAAAATGGCTATTATTTCTCCGTCTTCTCCCTCTCAGGAATTGGACACACAAAAGATTGCCGAAGCACTCAAAAAATACGGATATGAACCGATTTATGGACACGCTGCCTTTGACAAAGAACGATTTTTAGCCGGTATTGATGAGGTCCGTGCCGATGATATTATGTGGGCCTTTATAGATAAATCCGTTGACGCCATCATGACACTTCGTGGCGGATACGGCAGTGCCAGAGTTTTAGATAAAATTGATTACAAATTTATAGCCAAGCACAAAAAACCTCTCTTTGGATTCTCCGATGCGACCGCCTTACAATTGGCTTTGTGGAAAAAATCAAAGTTGGTTTCTTATTCCGGCATTCAAGCCAGTTTTTTACCGGATACAATAGACAAAGGGCTTGATAAAACATTTGACGCTCTGTTGACGGGTAAAAAAATCAGTTGGCAAGGGTTGACTCCCGTCACAAAAGGAATAACGTCAGGTCGTTTAATCGGTGGAACTCTGTCCTTAATTACCTCATTACTCGGTACACCATACGAACCTGACTTTAAAAATGCCATTTTAGTATTGGAAGATGTCGGTGAAGAACCCTATCGGGTAGATAGAATGCTGACACAACTACGCTTGGCCGGTATTTTTGCCACAATTAAAGGAGTTGTGTTGGGAGATTGGCATAAGTGCACTTCAAAAGATAAAAATGATGGTGATATTGAGGCCGTTTTAATGGAACATTTTTCCCATTTACACGTTCCTGTGGTAAAGGGTTTTCCCTATGGACACGGTATTAAAGGAACCGTTTTTCCAATCGGATCCAAAGCCCGTTTAGATGCAACCCAGGGAACGTTGTACATTCTTTAATCCTTGACATTTTTATAAAATATTGATATACTGGCGGTTATGTTTTATGGAGAATTCCAATGACCGAAGAAGAATTGCATTTTGTTTATCCAAACCGTGACCGAATTTTGACTGAGTCGAAATACACAGTTAAGGCCTATCAAAATTTAATGGCTCAAATGATTCAAAACAATGATCAAGACATTGTTGAAATCGGAAAATTCTATCCCATGTGGATTATTGATTTATGTCGTAGAGCACAAAAAAGTATCACCGCCTTTTCCGAAGAAAAAGACATCAAAATATTTCATTTTTTACAAACAGAATTATCCAATTCAAATTTACAAGTTCGCTTATTGATTAATTCAGAACCGGAAGATGTTCCCGAGCAACGATTTGTCAGTGAAATGCAGACGATGGAACGGGTTAAAATTCATCCGGCCCCAATATTGGCGGGAACTTCTTTGGTTGTAGATGACACCCATTTTTTACTGAAACGTACACAAGAAAAAGATAGAAAATATTTTTTTGAGGGTTTTCATCAACCTGCCCTCAGCCAAAAAATACAACACACTTTATCTGAACGATGGGACAAAACACCAAAACCGGTCTTATCCTATCCCTATATACCCATGACTCAAGAGAAAGCTTATACAAAATGACACAGCAAACCGAACTTTTAGCACCGGCCGGTGATATTGAAGCCGGATACGCAGCTCTTTATTATGGAGCCGATGCCGTTTATTTAGGCTTACCCAAATTTTCCGCACGTGCCGAAGCCATTAACTTTACACAATCCGAACTGGATGAATTTGTCGCCTATGCGCATAGTATCGATCGTAAAGTTTATGTGGCTATGAACACATTGGTTCAAGAAAGCGAATTGGACGAAGTTATGCTGGGCTTACAAACGTGTGTGGATACAGGTGTTGACGCCGTTATTGTTCAAGACCTCGGGATTGCTCGCATTGTCCGAAAACGCTTTCCGTCATTGGAATTACATGCCAGTACACAAATGGCTATTCATAATTTAGAAGGCGCCCTGGCTCTTAAAAAAATGGGCTTTACCCGTGTTGTAACGGCCAGAGAATTATCCTTATCCGAAATCAAACATATTAAGGATAACTGTGGTATTGAGGTTGAAACCTTTATTCATGGCGCACTTTGTTATTCTTACAGCGGATTATGTTCCTTTTCCTCCTTTCAAACCACTCGTTCTGCTAACCGTGGAAAATGCATTTATTCGTGCCGTGATACATTTAAGTTAGACGGCCGGCAAGGGCATCTTTTTTCTATGAAAGATTTGGCATTGGAAAAAGAGGTTTTAAAATTAAAGGGACTGTCCTTAAAAATTGAAGGGCGTAAAAAAAGTGCTCTGTATGTGGCTGCCGTCGTGGATTATTACCGCCGTATTTTAGATACGGGGCGCACCGATATTTCGTTAGCCGATAATATTAAGCAGATTTTCTCTCGCCCTTGGACAACACTGCATTTTAAAGGGAAAAATAAAAATGTGATTGACCCTGATTTTGTGGGACACAGAGGTCTGAATATCGGGACGGTTGAGAAAATCTTTAATCATGTTATTACTATAACGCCCACACACCCGATTGCCAAATATGACGGCATTCAAATTGATTGTGGGTCTCAAGAAAAACCGTTTGGCTTTTCAGCCGAAATATTATCAGCAAATGGTAAAAAAGTATTTGAAGTGCCAGCCCATAAAACCGTTCAAATTACCCTGCCCGACCACCATCCGTTTATAAAAAAAGGCGATACGGTTTACTTGGCTTCATCTACACGGGTCAAAGGGGCCTATCATTATGAAAAACCAAAACCGGGGGCGTTTAAAAACCGATTGCCGATTAGTGTCTGTGTTTTTATTGACTCCGATAAAATCGTGGCCATCTACCAAGACAAAACAGCCGAAATTTGCGGAACCTTTTCACCGGCAAAAGATTTAAATAAAATGACTAAAGCCATTCACTCGGCTTTTGAAAAAACGGGGGATACGGCCTTAGATTTAGCCGAATTAACCATTCAAAATAAAGCCGGTTTATTTGTTCCAATGTCGGTTTTAAACGAACTGCGCCGAAAATTATACAGTCAAATTGACATCACGCATGTTGTACCCGATTTGCCACAACCGGATCAAATGGTAAAAACAAATACTACTCCTAAATGGATTATCAAAACGGATAACGTGGATACTTTGGCGGAGATTGACCCAACTACCTATGATGAAATTTGGGTTGTGACAGATATAGATTTTGACATTAATACACTGTCTCATTTACCAAACGACAAAATCCGGTTGTGTTTGCCCCCTATTATCCGACAAAGCAATAAATATCAAAAAATAATTGATACACTGTGGCAAATGGGATACCACAAATATGCTATCGGAAATCTCAGCGGATTAACATTCTTACCCGATACGGCGGATATCTCTTTTGATTCTCAACTGTCTTGTTTAAATACGCAAGCTGTTTCTCAGTGTTTTGAGTTAGGGGCGAAAAGTGTCTTTATTTCCCCCGAAGATACATTGGACAACATTCAAAAACTAACAGCTTTATCGGATAATATCGGTGTTATTTTATATACGGACGTGCCGGTCTTTTTATCGTCTAACTGCGTACGAGAAAATGATTGCAGTGTTTGCACGCAAAAACCATGGCATGGCGAATTATCTAATGGTAAAGGACGGTTTGAATTAATTTCCAAAAATTGTCAAACAACGGTTGTGCCAAAAGAATCGCTTTGCTGGGCGGGTGAAACAAGACACCTAAACGCTTCAATTTACCGAGTGGATTTTTGCCATAAACGCTATGACAGCGCCACCACCAAACGCATTTGGGATACTGTGCGCAACGGTAAAGACCCCAAAGGTATCACAAAGTTTAATTTGAAAAAACGCTTTGCATAATCTACTGTTTTAATGTAGAATATGCCCATTAACTGAAAGGATAAACATGACAAAACAAAAAAAGAAAACCGGCTTTTTCAAACGCCTTTTAAAATTTCTAATGTGGTTAATTATCATTTTAATCGCCTTAATTATTGGGATTTATTTATCTTTAGGTCTCATTATTAAAAAGGCCGTTTCTACCGCCGTTCCGCCGATTACGGGAACACAGGCGTCTGTTGAAAATGTGGATATTTCCTTATTCAAGGGTCATATCGGTATTGAAGGATTAAAGGTAGGTAATCCAAAGGGATTTGCCGAAGAAAATATTTTTGAATTAGGCTCAATTATAGTTGATTTTGATTTAAAATCCGTTTTAACAGATAAAATCATTATCAAACAAATCGCCATCAAAAATACAAAGGTAGATGCTGAAATCAATAAATCCGGCGACATTAACTTGACCCAATTACAAAACAACGTCAATAACTATTTGGGAACGGGAACAGATACGGCAAAACCGGAAACAAAGACAGAAGAAAAGCAGGCCTCTGAAGGCGGTAAAAAAGTCGTCATCAAAAAATTAAACATTGATGATACGACTTTGACATTGGGGGCTTTAGGTCAAACAATTGACATTCCTTTACCGGATGTTCATAAAACTAATATCGGGGAAGATAAGAAAAAAGAATACACATTAAAAGATACCGTTGCTTTAATCTTATCTTACTTTACAACCGATTCGTTAAAGGCGGTCTTAAATTCCGGCAGTGAATTGGCCAAAGCCGGGCTTGCCAATGCAAAAGCCGCTTTAAATAGTGGTGTAGATGCCGCCAAACAAGCCGGGAAAGCCACCGTTGACAGCGTCAAAAATATCGGTTCGTCCGTTACTGATGGTATCAAAGGTTTAGGTGGTATGTTTAAATAAATACCGATTTTTAAGCTGTAAAATGGGTCTTAAACATAAGACCCATTTTTTTATTGCATTCTGTGTTTAGATTTGCTAAAGTGCCATTAAGACACGAGTTGTGTCCCGAGGTGTGCAAGCCTCATGAAATCTATCCGTTATACAGGATACAAATATGTATAGTTCCAACTGTGGTTGGAAGATGGCAAAATAAGTCGGTATCCGATAAATATGCCATACTATTTGATTTCAGTAGTTTGCAACTTCCAACCACTTTTTAAGTGGTTTTTGTTTTAACATAAGAAACAAGAAAGGAAGTCTTAATGACTATGAAAAATCACGAATTCGGCCGTTCTATGGTGGAAATGCTGGGCACTTTGGCGATTATCGGCGTATTATCCGTTGGCGCTATCGCAGGATATTC
>JAZKXP010000029.1:0-21707 GCA_045611665.1 Alphaproteobacteria bacterium
GGGGAGAAGGACTCAGAGGTCTCCTCAAAAAAGACAACATTGCCGTTAATGTGGTTTGCCCAGGCTTTATTGAAACACCACTCACAGATAAAAACAAATTTAAAATGCCGTTTTTAATGCAGGCCGATAAAGCCGCCGAAATCATCAAACGCAGACTAACCAAAAATTCGGCCATTATCGCCTTCCCTCACATCATGGCGTTTGGCGCTTGGTTCGGTTCAGCCTTGCCAAGTTGGATTATTTTGCCTATCTTAGGATTATTCCCCAAAAAAGAATCATAAAAAGGTTGCACTTTTTCGGATTTTTTGATATACATAAGCATTATTTTAGGAAAGGGATTTTTATGACAAAGAAAAAAAACAAACCGATTGATGAAATGGAAAAATTACAACAAGCCATCTTTGAACGTGAAGTTGATGAAGAATTACAACGTGAAAGATTAAGAAATTTGTGGCAAAAATACCGTTTTGCCGTTATTGGTTTTGTTCTGGGTATTTTATTGGTGACGATTGGTCATGAAGTATATTATTCTTGGCGTCAAAAAGTCAGTTTAGCCGAATCTGATTCTTTTGAAAATGCGGCTATTTTGGCCTATACCGGAGAAACGGATAAAGCCGTTGACATTTTGAAAAAATTATCGGCCGATGGGCGTACGGGATATGCTCCACTTGCCGAAATGAAACTGGCCGGCATTTATTTTACCCAAAATAAACCGCAAGAAGGTATTGCCTCGTTAAACAAAGTAATGGCCTCTGATGCGCCGGAACAATTAAAGGCAGTTGCCACAATTGCCTATGTCGGTCAAATGTTTGAAACGGAAGATGCCACAAAATTACAGTCCATGTTAAAACCATATTTAACCGGAACATCAAATTTTGTCGGATCTGCCGCCGAATTATCGGCCGCTTTGCACTTAAAAGCAGGCGATGAAGCCGCTGCAAAAAAGGTATTAGAAGATACTATAGCCAATGAAAAAACGGCTCCGGTTGTAAAAAATCGCTTAAGTGAATTATTATCCGTTATTGAAGAGCAATAAAATGAAATACACCACTCTTTGTTTAATTTGTTCTGCGTTGTTTGTGGCCGGGTGTGTCAGTGAGAAAAAAGCGGCCCCTATGGACGGACGTATCCCCATTGCATCTCAGGTAGATATAACCCTTAAGGCACCGAAAACAGCGGGGTCTGTATCACTAGGAACACCAATAGATGTATTGACTTGGGGACAAGCCGGTGTCACAGGCCAAAATGCCACCCCCCATACAATCGGCCAGAATGAATTAAACGAAGTTTGGGAAACAAATATCGGCAAAGGATTGGATGATGATCATTGGGGAATTTCTCAACCGGTGGTTGATAAAGGTATTGTTTATACATTAGATGCCGACTTTTCTTTAACAGCCGTCGATTTAAAAAACGGCAAAAAGTTATGGCAAAAAAAATTACCCTTAGAAAATCCTACGGCTGTTAAAACGGTCGGATTGGCCTATTCATACAATGCACTATACGCTGTTTCGGGTGATGGCACTATCGTATGTGTATCTTTAAACGGGACTGTCTTATGGCGTAAAAATTTAAAAACGGCTATACGGTCTATGCCGGTCATTTACAAAAATGTTATGTATTTATTGACGGCAACGAATCAAGTCTTTGCTTTTAACACGAAAGACGGACAAGAGGCTTGGACCTATAAAGGTATGCCCGTTCAAACAAATTTATTGGGAATGGGAATGCCGGCTATTTACAAAAATTATGCTGTGGTTCCTTTTTCAAACGGCGAAGTAATTACCTTTAATACATCGGATGAAAGTGTTGTGTGGACCGAATATTTATCGGCCAGTCGATCGTTTAACCGTATTTTAGATTTAACCCATGTTTTGGCCTCTCCGGTTATTGAAGACGGCATTGTATATTTAGTCGGCAATACAGGGAAAATGGGGGCCTATCATCTGGAAAACGGGAAAAATATTTGGATGATATCGGTGGGGGGCAGTACCACACCGGTTATTTCCGGCAACACCATTTTTATGATAGACAATAAAAACAATTTAACTGCCATTCATAAAAAAACGGGAAAAGTATTTTGGCAAACAGCATTGAGCAGTCAAGAAGAAGGCTGTGCCGTTTGGAAAGGTCCGTTATTGGTTGGGGATAATGCCATTGTTGTGTCTTCATTGGGTGACATTGTGTTTGTTGATGCCAAAACAGGTTCCGAAAAACACCGTATGGAAACGGATGGTATTGCCGTTGCCCCGATTAACGTGGACGGTACAGTTTTATTTTTAACAGAGGATGCCGATTTATTGGCTTACAGATAAAGGAAAAACATTATGAAAACGATAGCGATTGTCGGACGGACGAACGTAGGAAAATCCACTTTTTTTAACAGATTGTGTGGTAAAAGATTGGCTATTGTGCATGATCGTGCCGGTGTGACTCGTGATAGAAAAGAAGCAACGGGACATCTGTATGATTTACAGTTTCGATTGATTGATACGGCGGGGCTGGAAGAAACAACGGCCTTGGCAGCCGCTATGTGGCGTCAAACGGAGTTGGCTATCGCCGAGGCCGATATCGTTTTGATGGTGGTGGATGCCCGTGGCGAAATGACCGTTTTGGATGAAAAATTGGCAAAAAGTCTGCGCAAATTGGATAAACCCGTTATTTTGGTTGCCAATAAGTGTGAGGGTAAAGAACAACAAAATAATTTAGGCGTTTTCTATCGTTTAGGTTTAGGGGAACCGATTGGATTTTCGGCCGAACATGGCTTAGGTTTAGGCGATTTGTTTGCAAAATTAAAACCACTGTTTCCTGCCCCCCAAAAACAAGAGAACGAAGATAAGTTTTTGGAAGAATCCGATGAAGAAATCATTGAAAAGCCTAAACGCCCTTTACAATTGGCAATTGTCGGACGCCCGAATGTCGGTAAATCCACTTTGGTAAATCGATTGCTGAATCAAGAACGAGTCTTGACGGGGCCTGAGGCCGGCGTCACACGAGATGCCATTACGGTGCCGTTTGAATGGCGTGGCGAAAAAATCTTACTGACCGATACGGCCGGACTTCGCAAAAGCGGTCGGATTGATGATTCTTTGGAACGATTTTCGGCATATGATACCAAAAACGCCATTGACTTTGCCGAGGTTGTCATTTTGGTATTAGATGCCAATGTCCCGATGGAAAAGCAAGATTTATTGATTGCTTCCCGTGTGATTGATGAAGGGCGCGCATTGATTATCGCCCTCAACAAATGGGATGCCGTGGAACATCAAAAGAAAGTGTTAAACGATATTAAGGAAAAAATGGTATCTTCGTTGCAACAGGTTAAAGGTCTGCCAGTTCTGACCATTTCCGCCAAAACAGGATATGGATTAGACCGTATGATGAGCGAAGTATTTTCCATTTATAAATTATGGAATAAACGTGTACCAACACATAAAATGAATACATTCTTGCGTGCGATGACTGAAGCTCATCCGACACCGGTTGCAAAAAATGGGCGCCGAATTCCAATGAAGTATATGACTCAGGTCAGCACTCGTCCACCAACATTTGCTATTTTCTCAAGCAATCCAGATCAATTACCGGAATCTTATTTGCGTTATTTATCTAACGGTATTCGAGAAACTTTTGGATTTGTGGGTGTACCAATTCGTTTGAATATGCGTAAACGTGAAAATCCATACGCGGATAAATCCAAAGGTCGCCGGAAAGTGAGTGAAGAAAAAAAATAAATTGCCAATCCCCCCCTTATCAAAAGGGGGGATAAATTTCTTATCTATAATGACTTAAATTATTTACATACGGCATGATGATACACTCCCACCGTAGCATACGATGTAATATGGATACTATCTAAATTAATAAATTTTGCGTGTTTTTCATTATTATACAAAAATGTTTCATTTGTCCACACATTCGGGTTATTTGTGCTATTATATATTGCATTTCCAAGATCAGTTCGCACTGCACCATTTTTTACCAGCAGATCATCTATAGTAACCAATCCACTATATCCTAATGAGCGACAAAAAGCATCTGCATCCCACCAACTCATTGTCGTATTTGAAATATAATATATTTCGGAAGCGACATTCATTTCTCTATAATCAGCCTTTATACAAGCACCGGTTGAACCATTTGGGAATGCCTCAAAAGCACTGGAATTCGGACTAGCACAATATTCACCACTACCTTGACATGGATTTTCATTATTACATCCTGTTTTTGGAATACATTCCCCCCATTGACACATGCCATCATTTGCGATTTTAATTATACAATCCTTTCCGTTAGCTGGAAAACAATCACTTCCATAACACACTCCACACGGACCACAATCTTCATTTTCAGAACATGATTTTTCCGCTCCTTCCCAAGGTGTTATTTCAACCCGATTGCTGACACATTCACCCCACAGGCAAATTTCTTCTGTACCACATGCTGGTTCACATTTTAATGTTTCAAAATAAAACTCCATTGTGTTTTTATCGGACGAATCGCATGGGTCTTGTTCATTGGTATTATGTTCTTCTCCACTAACATAAACAATCGCTGTATTTTTTAAAGCATCTCCCACCATTTTACAAACTCTGGACGGCACGTTTTGAATTTGGATACCATATCTATCGTTCGGGATATCTTTTAAAAAGGAAACAGGATAACCGATCGGATTTTTAGTAGGCCAAGAAGTACTATCCGGTACACCACTTTGATTGGCCGTTGACACAATATCCACCATTTTTAACATAATATCATTAATGGTTTGATTGGCACGGTATTTATCCATGCCGTAAGAGTATCCCATAATACCACCAATAGACAATACGCCAATTATAGCCAACGTTCCCAGCATTTCCACCATAGAACGACCGGATTCGGACATTCTGCTGTCATTCTTGTGCATAGCGTTAGCGAAGACACGAGAATCCAGTATATTGATGTCATTGTTTATAGATCCTCGGGTCTCGGGACTACCTCCCTCGCCCAAGAAGGACAATCTAAAAATATCTTTTTTATGTTTCATTTTTTACTCCATTTTTGTACAACAAAAAATCGCTGAAAAGAACTCAGCGACTGGAAGCAGAAAACTATTTCGTACAATATAGTGCGGCATATTGACCGCTATGGGATATTTTGCCGCCTTCCAGCCTAGCCGGAAAGCATGCGATTATCGTCTGCAAAAGACGTGTACGAAAAGAGGTTTTCTGACCTCAGCCCGAGTTGTCTCAGGTTGGCTTTACTTTAAAAGAATAAAATCATATCGTCAAGAAAAATATTACTGTTTTTTCAATTTGGCCCGTGGATGAGCGTGTTCATATACTTTTTGGAGGCCGGCCATATCTATTTCGGTATAGCGTTGGGTAGCCGATAATGAAGAATGCCCCAGTAATTCTTGTACCGTACGCAAATCTCCGCCACCTTGCAACAGGTGGGTGGCAAAACTATGACGTAAAGCATGAGGCGTTACCGTATCGGGCAACTGCAAATATCGCCGTATCAAGCGTACATTGCGTTGGACAACTCCGGGGTTAATGCGGTCAAACCGTGAGCCCACAAATAATGGTTCAGTTTTTTTTGGATTGGGATGCACTTTTATGTAAGCTTGCAACGTTTTTTTCACAATTGGCAACAATGGCACAAGGCGTTGTTTGTTTCCCTTTCCCGTAATGGTAAAGGCATCCCCTGCCCCCATGATATCTCCGACATTTAGGCTGAGCGCTTCGGCAATACGAAGTCCACATCCGTACATCAACATATACAAGGCTTTATCTCTAAGCCCTTGCCATGGTTCTTGCGCCAACTGTTCCACGGCATCCAAAAAACGACCGGCATCTTCCACCGATAAAGGCTTAGGTAAAATTTTAGGCGGATGAGCCGAACGCACAGACATAATCGCCGAATTTTCCAAAATGCCTTCTTTGGCCAAAAATTTAAAGAAATTACGAATGGCCGACAAGCATCTGGCGGTACTGGCTCGAGACAGTTTTTGTTTAGCCCTATCCACCAAAAAGGCACGAAAATCGGATACCTTTAAATTTTTGAGTGTTTTTAAGCCGACCGTTTCATTATGATAATCAAACAAAAACGAGGTCAACTCCTTAATATCCATCAGATAGGACTCGCCCGTTTTTTCGGACAGTCTGCGTTCCAACAATAAATGTTTTTGCCAATCTTCAATCACCGCATTTAATTTTGTGTCGGTGGTTTGTTGAAAATCCTTGTATTGTTCATTCATTTTGTGTATCCTTGAGTTCAAACATATAACAAAACGAAAGACAATGCAACACAGAATTACGGTTTTATTTCCGACGCCTCTTGGGTGTTTTGATTATAAGGCAGACGAAGCTTTGCCCATCGGGACATTTGTGATGGCACCGTTCGGACGCAAAAAAGCACTTGGTGTCGTATGGGATAAAGCGCCGGATTTATCATTTGATGAAGCCAAGGTCAAATCTGTCTCTGATGTGTTAGATATTGCTCCACTGCCCAAACAAACAATTGATTTTATCAACTGGGTCGCAAATTATACGTTGGCACCGGTCGGCATGGTATTAAAAATGGCGTTGACTCCCGAATTGGAAAAAGTCAGCAAAAAACCACTAGAGTTTGACTTACCCAATCCGGATTTTAAGCAGCTTACTTTTTCGCCCGAACAACAATCGGCCGTCAATGAAATTAAGACACAAATCGGGAACGGATTTCATACATCTTTATTGGACGGTGTAACGGGTTCAGGTAAAACCGAGGTTTATTTTGAAGCCGTTGCCGAAGCGTTGCGTCAAAATAAGCAAGTCTTGGTTTTATTGCCCGAAATTATCTTAACAACGGCTTGGCTCGGACGATTTGAAAACCGATTTGGTGTTAAGCCGGCACTGTGGCATTCGGCCATTACCCCAAAAACCAGACGAGACACCTACAGGGCCGTTAAATCAGGTCAAGCCAGAGTCATTGTCGGTGCCCGTTCTGCCCTCTTTTTACCCTTTACGGAACTGGGGCTCATTATCATTGATGAGGAACATGATGCCTCTTTCAAACAAGAAGACGGCGTTTTATATCATGCTCGGGACATGGGAATTGTGCGGGCTAAAATTGCCGGTTGCCCGATTATCTTGGCTTCAGCGACCCCCAGTTTGGAAACGTACTGTAATGCCACTACTGGAAAATATCATCATATCCATTTGCCCAGTCGTTTTGCGGGCGCAACCTTGCCCGACATTGACGTTGTGGATATGCGCCAAAAGGAAAAAGGGCCGATTAAATTTATTTCTCCGGCGCTGCGTAAAGCCATTGCCGAAACGCTCGAGAAAAAAGAACAAACGTTATTATTTATCAACCGCCGAGGATATGCGCCATTGGTCTTATGCCGAAATTGTGGTGAACGGTTAAAATGTCCGCATTGTTCGGCCTGGCTGGTGGAACACCGTCAAGGCGGATATGCTCAGTGTCATCACTGTGGCTATACCATCAAACGACCGACAAAATGTCCAACTTGCGGTGAAGAAGGCAGTTTGGTTTCTTGTGGTCCCGGTGTCGAACGTATTTATGAAGAAGTATGCGAAAACTTCCCCTTTGCCAAAGTGCAAATGGTGACGTCAGATACCTTAAATAACCCCAGCGAATTTAATGAACTCATTCAAAAAATTCATGCCGGCGAGTTGGATATCTTAATCGGTACCCAAATGCTGGCCAAAGGGCATCACTTTGCCAATTTGACATTGGTGGGTATCATTGATGCCGATATGGGTCTGGCCGGCGGAGATTTACGAGCGTCCGAACGCACCTTTCAACTACTCCACCAAGTCATGGGACGGGCCGGCCGTGAAAGTAAAAAAGGTAGAGCTATTTTGCAATCTTATTTACCCGATAATTTGATTATCAAGGCGTTAAAGGAAAATGACCGCTCGGCTTTTTTAACCGAAGAAATTAATGCCCGAATGTTGTTAAATATGCCCCCGTTCGGAAAACTCGCCGGCGTAATTTTTTCCGGTACGGATGAAATCTTAACGCACAATACCGCCAAAAATTTTGTAGCGGCCTCTCCGTTTATGGAGGGCATTGATGTGCTAGGTCCTGTTACGGCACCGCTGGCAAAACTGCGGGGAAAATATCGTTTTCGGGCGCTGATTAAAACAAATAAAGATATCAAATTGCAAAGCATCTTATCGCATTGGATGACGCTGATAAAAATACCGAATGGCGTTGATGTGCGTCTTGATATTGACCCATACAGTTTTTTTTAGCCGTTATTCTTGACTTTACAAGAAAAAATACATACTTGTTAGATGTTAAATGTCAAAAGGGGGAGACAAATGACATCTGTTGTCAGTACACTGATAAAATGTATTGCGTTGGTTGGATTGGCAACAATTTTCGTTATCATTGGTCTGCGTACCCTCTTAATTAAAGATAAAGGAGGACAATTATGACCGACACCGTTCATATGAATGAAGAATTAGGATTAAATACCGAAGAGAAAAAAATCTTAAAAGAAAAAATACATGCTGTTTTTGATGAGTTTCCGATTGAACTGCAAGAACGTATTTTAGAAACGAAAAAAGAAAAGCTCAAAACAATGTATATGACCGAAGGATGGGCAAAAGATAACGGACATGATGAAATTTTAAACTTACTATCCCGAGAAATTGCCAAAAAAGAATGGCAAATAGATCAATTAAATGAAAAAATAAATGGGAAATAATATGATGTACAATACAAAAGATTCTTTTTCGCCGGTACCACAAAAACCATATCGCAAACAAGATTATGCCTTAGGCAACGGATTGTTTTTATCCGCCAGACAAGTGGCCGTTTTACAACAACTGAATTTAGGATTGGCCAACAAACAAATCGCCCATAATTTAGGGGTTGCCGAACCAACCATTAAAATGCATATCAGTGCATTGCTGAGAGCCCTCGGCGTACAAAATCGGGTGCAAATCTTACTAAAAGCAAAAGAACTTGGCTTTATTTAGCGCAGTTAAAAATGTTACTCCCTACCGATTAAGTCGGTGGGGTTTTTGGCACATCTTTTAAATTTAAAGCCTTACTTTCAGTATTTTTTGCTTATGTCAAAAAATAGGTTGATTTTATCATTTGGCTTTATGCTGGGTCTCAGAGACAGCGCCTTTATAGCTATCGTGCCGTATGCAAATGAGGCTATCTCTTACTTTTCAAATACCCAATCACTGCCGTTACAGAGGCCGGTGTAATACCCGTCATGCGCATCATCGCCCCTATGGTGGCGGGTTTATGTTTTATCAAACGCCCGACGATTTCGGCCGACAAGCCCCCGATTTTTGTATAATCTATGGATTCCGGAATACGTAAAGCTTCATCTTTACGGAACGCATCAATATCCATTTGTTGACGAGCCAAATAACCGCTGTACCTACCTTCAATTTCCAATTGTTTTGCTACATCCGCACGAATTTTGCCTAAACTCGGCCAAGCCCGCACCAGTGTATCCCAAGTCACATCTTGATATGCCAACATTTCCAAAGGGGTCCGTTTTTGTCCATCTCGGTTAATATTAAAGCCAAGTGCGATTAATTCCTTTGGCGTATGCACCAATGAGGCAACGTGTTCTTTGGCCTCGGCATAAAGCCGTTTTTTCGTTTCAAAAGCCTTACGGCGTTCCTCACCAACACAGCCAGCCTCAATCCCCTTTTGTGTCAAACGCAAATCGGCATTGTCGGCCCGCATTGTTAAACGATATTCGGCACGGGAAGTAAACAACCGATACGGTTCATCTACGCCGAGTGTGGTAATATCATCAATCATCACACCCAAATAACTGTCGGCTCTATCAAACGTCAATGTCCGCCCTGTTTCCAATGCCTGCAAGGCAGCATTCACGCCGGCGACCAAGCCTTGACCGGCGGCCTCTTCATATCCCGTTGTACCATTGATTTGACCTGCCAAAAACAGCCCCTTGACCTTTTTGGTTTCCAATGTTTGTTTTAATTCTCTCGGGTCCACATAGTCATATTCAATCGCATAAGCATATCGCAAAATTTTCACATTTTCCAATCCTGGGATTGTGCGTAAAAAGGCCTCTTGCACATCTTTTGGCAAAGAGGTAGAAATCCCGTTCGGATAAATGGAGTTGCCGTCCCGTGTTTCGGGTTCTAAAAAGATATGATGACTATCCCGACCGGCAAAACGCACCAGTTTATCTTCAATGCTGGGGCAATATCTGGGACCTACCGACTTAATTTGACCGGAATACAACGGGGCCCGGGAAATATTATCCATAATCACTTTATGGGTTTCGGGGGTTGTATGTGTGATATAACACGGCAATTGTTCCGGGTTAAACTCGGTCGTCATAAATGAAAAGGCTAAAGGCGGTGTATCGCCGTCTTGACGTTCGCATTTTGACCAATCAATGGAGTCTTTATCCAAGCGGGCCGGCGTTCCCGTTTTTAACCGCCCTAACGTCAAACCCATTTTTTTAAGAGCGGGCGTAATACCTAAACTGGCCTCCTCACCAAAACGACCCCCGGCTGTTTGCTCTTCTCCGATATGCATCACACCGTTTAAAAAGGTCCCAGTCGTAATAACGATAGCCTTAGCCGTTATTTTTTCACCATTGGCAACAATCCCTTGCACTGACCCATTTTCAAACAAAATATCATCGGCGGAGGCCTCCACCAATGTCAAGTTCGGATAATTTTCCAACTGACGGCGCATTTCCAACACATATTCGGTTTTATCGGCCTGCGCACGGGGTCCTTGCACTGCCGGCCCTTTTGAGGCATTTAACATCCGAAACTGGAGGCCGGTTTTATCAATCACCTTAGCCATCAATCCGTCAAGCGCATCAATTTCACGCACCAATGTCCCCTTGCCTAAGCCACCGATAGCCGGATTGCAGGACATATCCCCTATCGTATCTAAATGGTGTGTGACAAGAGCCGTTTTTGCCCCCGTTCTGGCCGAAGCTGCGGCCGCTTCAATACCGGCATGACCGCCCCCAACCACAATTACGTCATAAGTCATCATTTTATTCCTTTAAAAAATTTTGGAGCATTATAGCAAATTTATGAGAAAAAGTAAAGAGGCTATTACTTTGTCTATGCGTCCAAAAAATATTGACAACTAAATTATTTTCTGATAGGATGGGGGCAAACAAAAAAGGATAAACAAATGACACAGGAACAACTCAAAAAATTAGAAAAAACAAGGCGGATCGCCAATCATGATACCTATTTAAGAAAGCAAGCCTTAAGATTTGCCCGTTCCTTTTTTACGCCGGATGCTATGCAAGCTCCAAAATGCATGCAAAAAATGTGGATGGTGAAACACAACGAATTATATCGCAAAATTTTAAATGATCCGATATATGATGCCAGATGTTTTTTGGCCGTCAAAGAACGAGAATAGCTTCCTGCTGATTTTATCACAAAAAATAAAATCCCCCACCGATTGATGGGGGATAAATCATATCCATTTTTTACCATTAATTTTTGGTATGAACCGGTATATTTGCTCTATTCATATCCTCATGACGGGCAATAAGTTTTGGCTGAGCATTGGCCGCAGGTTGAATTATATCTAACAACCCCATCATTTTTTGCCTGTCTTTTGCATTTTTCCAATCTCTATCATTTGCTATTTTAGCAATATCCATAGGAGTCAAACCATCGTTATTTTTAATATTTCTATCTGCGCCGACATTTAATAAAACTGCTACAGAGGCAATAGATTTTCTACTAACCGCCGTATGTAATGCCGTGTATCCATCTTTATCTTGTTTATTAACATCCACGCCGGCATCGGCTAAAATCTTTACTATTCTGACATCATCATTCATGGTTGCATCGAATAATGGGGTTTGCACATACACATCTAACGCATTCACATCTGCTCCGGCAGATAACAACGCTTTGGCTGAACTCAACAAAGAATAATTCGCCGCATGATGTAATGGTGTTTTACCCTCTCTAGTTACCGCATTAGGATTCGCTCCATTTTCCAATAAAACCTTAACCGCATGTATTTGTCCGTGAATAAGAGCCATATGCAAAGGTGTATTCTTAAAAACAGGAGTTGGTACATTCACATCCGGATTTAATTCATCAATAAATTTTTTCACCGTTTCTGCAAGCACCGGAAGACCGGTATCTCTGCCCCCACTAACAACATAATGTAATGGTGTAATACCATCATCATCCAATTTGTTAATATCACCACCGGCGCCGATTAAAGCTTTTGCCGTTTCATAATGGCCATTAATGGCAGCCATAAACAAGGCCGTTCTTTTTTTATGACCGGCCGGTTTATCAACTTCGGCACCACCGGCCAATAATGCCTTTACAACCTCGGTAAAACCATGTTTGGCGGCAAAAAATAATGCCGTTTGATCAATACAATCGGCACTGTTCGGATTCGCACCTTCATTTAATAAGGCTTTAACACGCTCAACATGACCGGCATAAGCGGCTCTGACCAATTGTTCTTGTTTATTCATTTTTATCCTCCGTTTTGATATAAACTTAGAAGACAATAACACACAAAAAATATTTTGTCAAGCGTTTTTTTGTTTTGTACAAAAAGTTATTTTCCAATGCAAAAATCTCGGAA
The DNA here is from genome assembly GCA_045611665.1 of Alphaproteobacteria bacterium. Taxonomy (GTDB): domain Bacteria; phylum Pseudomonadota; class Alphaproteobacteria; order CAAHEQ01; family UBA3637; genus UBA7488. Next base: position 12,586 of record JAZKXP010000029.1, read on the forward strand.
AATCACATCCAACAGTTCATCGGTATCAATGCGCCCTGTAATACGGCCCAGTGCACGAGCAGCCATACGCAAATCCTCAGCTTTTAATTCCAATTCCGGTGCATACAAAGAACGATTTAACGCCTCAACACATTCTGTCAAAGCCACACGATAACGTTCTCTGGTAATCACGCCATCTGCCGTAGAAACGGCATCAGAGAGCTTAGCTTTAATCAGTTGCCACAGGGCATCAACCCCTTGCCCCGTTTTAGCAGACAAACACAAAATACCCGCTGGTATTTCAGTCATTTCATCCACTTTATTCCAAAGGGTTATGACCTTTTTATCCGCCAAACTGGTCGGTAATTTTTCAGCCACCGGATACCGCGCCCCATCTTGCACATGCAAAATCAAATCGGCCTCCTCAGCCCGTTTCACGGCACGACGAATCCCTTCTGTTTCAATTTCCTCAGCCCCTTCTCTAAGACCTGCCGTATCGGCCAAAATCACAGGAAATCCAGCCACATCCAAGTGTGCTTCAACAACATCCCGAGTTGTTCCGGCTGTTTGCGATACAATGGCAACATCTTTTTGCGTTAAGGCATTTATCAAGCTGGATTTACCGGCATTCGGTCGGCCCACAATAGCAATTTGAAATCCGTCCCGCAGTTTTTGCCCTTTTTTGTCATCATCCAAATGGAGAGAAATTTTTTCGGCCAATTCCTTTACATCCGTATCAATGCGTTCCAATTTTTCGGGCGGAATGTCTTCTTCGGGAAAATCAATAAAGGCCTCTAAATACGCCATATGATGTTTTAAATCCCGACGCCACCCTTCATATTTTTTTCCTAAAATGCCGTTCATTTGACTGTAAGCTTGAGCCCGTTGCAACCCCGTTTCGGCATTAATTAAATCCATTAAGCCTTCGGCCTCGGTCAAATCCATTTTACCATTAACAACGGCCCTACGAGAATATTCACCCGGTTCGGCCGGCCGACAGCCTTTGACCTCGGCAATCGCCTGCATAACGGCCGAAATCACACTGCGACCGCCATGGACTTGAAATTCCACAACGTCTTCGCCTGTAAAACTGTAAGGGCCTTTAAAGTACAGCACAAGAGCATTATCCAACGCTTGACCCGATGCATTAGATAACGGGCGAAAATAAGCATATCTGGCTTTAGGATTTTCAAGTCCGCTTAAGTGTTTTATCACATCCAAAACTTTTGTTCCGGATACACGAATAACAGCCACACCACCACGCCCTGCCCCACTGGACAGCGCATAAATCGTATCGGCACTGTTATAAGACGGTATCATTATATGCCCTCAATGACTTTTATAAATTCGGCGCGCACCAAATCAATATTCCAATTTTTTTCTGAAGAGGTCAGCAAAATTTCCGGATAACAAGCCACATGTTTTTGGCCCGTTTCCATTGTTTGTTTTAATACGGCTTCTCCGGCCACCTTTGAAATCTTGTCTGCCTTAGTCAATATAATTTGATAGGTCACGGCCGCCCCATCCAACATCTTCATAATTTTTTCATCCACCGGTTTGATACCATGTCTGGCATCAATCAGCAAAAACACGCGGCGCAATTGCACACGCCCCCGCAAATAATCATGAATCAGACGAGTCCAAGCTTGAACCATTTTTTCGGGAGCTGCCGCATACCCATACCCAGGCAAATCCACGATATGACATTTATCGGCCACTTTAAAAAAGTTCAGTTGTTGTGTCCGCCCCGGTGTATTGGAGGCTCTGGCAAGCCCTCTGGCACCCGTCACGGCATTAATCAGACTGGATTTTCCCACATTAGAACGACCGGCAAAAGCAATTTCCATCAACCCGTCTGTCGGCAATTGGTCAATAGTGGTTACCCCCCGTACAAACTCTGGCTTTTCTTTAAATAAGGCCAAGCCGTCTTTTTTAAGGCGTTCTAACTCTTGAGGTTCCATATTATACCCCCACTTTTTTCATAATATATTTTTGTTGGGCGATAGACAACACATTACTCCAAGTCCAATAAATCACCAAACCGGAAGCAAAACTGCCCAACATAAAGGTAAAGATAATCGGCATCCACTTAAAGATATTGGCTTGCGTTTGATCTGTCGGTGCCGGATTGAGTTTTTGTTGTATGTACATAGTCAACCCCATCAGCACCGGCCAAATACCGATATTTAAAATGGACGGGATTGGCCAATCCAAATACCCAAAGACTGTCAATACCGAGCTTGGGTCCGGCATAGATAAATCGTGAATCCATCCGAAAAACGGTGCTTGACGCATATTAATGGACACGGATAATACTTTGTATAATGCATAAAATACCGGAATTTGTAATAACATCGGCAAACACCCGCCGGCCGGATTGATTTTTTCACGTTTGTATAAATTCATCATTTCTTGTTGCAACATGATACGATTGTCTTTATACCGTTCTTGCAACTGTTTCATTTTCGGTTGAACTTTACGCATTTTAGCCATACTTTCATACGATTTTGTTGCAATCGGCAATAATGCAATCCGAATCAGGGTCGCAAAAATCAAAATAGCCACACCCATATTACCGACCATCGCATACAACCAGTTCAAGAACGCCAAAAACGGACGTGTCAAGAAATAAAACCATCCAAAATCAATACTTAAATCAAATTTCGGGATATTTAACTCTTTTTCGTAGGCGTTAATTAAATCCAATTTTTTAGCACCGGCAAAAACATGCGTCGTATGCGTTGCGGTACCACCGACAGGAATAATTTCCCCCGCCGTTTGAAAAGCGGCAGAATAGATATTACCTTGTTTTGTAAAGGAGACATCAACATCCGGTGCATTTTGATCAAAAATCATCACGGTTTGCCAATATTTATCGGTAATACCGGCCCATCCGCCCGTTGTTTTATCGGAAAATTTTTCATCCTCGGCATCGGAATAATCTTTTTCAATTAACGTACCGTCAATTAAACTTAAAAAACCTTCATGAACAACGGATGTTGACATAGACTCTTTATCCATACGGCGATTAACCTGACCGTTTAAAGCTACCGTAATCGGCGTATTTTTAAGGTTTGTCACCATGTCTGTTACCTTAAACATATAGGCATCATCCATCGATAAGGTCCGTTCAATTTTCACATCTTGATTTTGATATGTCAATTTAACCGGAGAAAAAGGAGTTAATTGTTCTCCTTGAACCTGCCAGGTGTCATTTAAGGACGGGACAACGGCATTAGAGCTGACCCATTGAAGAATCGTCCAATAGTTATTTTGTTTAAGCAATTGAACATTTGGACTGTTTTCTTCAGTTGTTTGCTTATAGGCTGTCAATTCTAACGACGTCAACATGCCGCCGTTTGTCGAAATTGCCCCATTCAAAAAATCATTTTGAACCGCTACAGAGGCCATTTGTTCTCGTCGTTCATCCGTTGTATCAGCTTGGTTCAAGGTAATAGACGGCGTCGGAACAGATGCCTCTGTCATATGAGTAGACACCGGTTGAATTGGTACTTCTATTTTATTTTTATCATTTGAAGGAAAGATAAAATCGAACCCAAACAGCACCGCCACAATCAACATCATAGCGATCAGCAGATTTTTTTGTTCTTCCTTAGTTTCTTTGATATGCATAGACATTTATTTTTCCTTTTTTTTCTGAATAGGCGGAACAGGATCATAGCCGGAACCACCCCATGGATGACATTTTAATAAGCGTTTGGCGGTTAAGATAGCACCTTTTATACTGCCATGCAACAAAAAAGCGTCTCTGGCATACACCGAACACGTAGGCGTAAAGCGACAACAAGGTGTTTTAAAAGGGGAAACCAACACTTGATAAAGCCGAATAATCCCTAAAAAAACATACTTCATTCAACCTCTTTCAATAATGTTGAAAAATCTTTTTTTAAACGGTAAAAGGGCCTGTCAAATGTGGATTTACGCCCAATGACAACGAAATCATATCCCGTTTTTTTAAATTTAGGCAACATCAATCGGACGACCTCTCTCAAACGTCTGCGTATCCGATTGCGTGTAACGGCATTTCCCACCTTTTTTGTGACAGTAAAACCAACACCATTGGTTTCTTTATCATTCGGAGCATATAGCAAAATAAGGCCGGAAGCGACCAACTTCCGCCCTTGATTTGTAACTCGCACAAATTGTTTGCGTTTTTTCAAACGAATGGGTTGCACCGGAGGCCTCCCCACGCAACATTAAGCGCTTAATACTTTACGACCTTTACGACGACGAGCGTTCAAAACGGCACGACCACCAACAGTTGCCATTCTGGCACGGAATCCGTGTCTGCGTGTACGAACGAGTTTACTCGGTTGATATGTACGTTTCATTGTTCATTCTCCTTTTCACAAATATCAAAATATAATACGCTACTTTTCTGTATGGCTACAAAAAAATGCCACTTTTACTTTAATGGTACGCCTTTATACCTTTTTTTCAAAAAAAAGTCAAGCAATTTTTTATCTTTTTAACATAAAAATATGTACACCACTATTTAACGGCTTCTATCCCCCTCAACAATGCGCCCTCTTAACCCCAAAATACGATTCATCTTTTTCGTATCCGTTGTTTGCCCACTCATCGCCTCTAAGGCCCTATCTAACCTGATTTGAATAGCTTGACGTTCTTTAGGGGTAATAGGCAAATCTTCTTGACGTTCAAACGATTGTTGAGCAGCTACACGATTTTTGACAGACAACAACCCCTTAACCAACAAAATTCCTCCTTTGCTGAGCTGAGATAAATCCAACACCTCCGGTTCCGATTTTCTTGAACGCACAACAAGGCGTTTCTTTTCCGTTTCAGACAAGGCATTATAAACCTTCGCTTTATCATGAGCAGCATCAATCAAATTACGACACCGATATAAATAATCAATTAATTCACTAGCCTTCCCATACAAAGGAGAACTCTTATCCATTTGTGAAAAATAGTCATAAGCCACTCGAAATTCGGCCGTTAAAATGCGATCCAATTTTCCCAGAACCGCCAATTCCAAATCGGAAATATTGCCATCCGAAAAAAAACGATTAACCAACGCATCTAAATCATGATAACGGGCCACATGCGGTACCCGGGGAGTTTCAATTTTTTTTAAAACCTCTTTCATATTTGCCATGAGTTCCTCCTGTTATTTTTTGATTAATTTTCCCAAAACGGCAAATGGGTTTTCCCGACCATTTTCAACCTCTTTATACTCAAAAAAAGTATCCGTTTTTTTAGGAAACGCCTCTAAGCTCAATCCAAATTGCTGCACTGCAATCTCCCCAATTTCCAAACGACCGTTTTTAATCAAATCAACCGTTTCTTCTTCCATATCAATATCAAAATCGGTTTCGGTCGAAAAATCCGTACCGGTTTGAGAAAAAAACTCTTTAAAGTCACCTTGAACCGTTTGTTCAAACTCTTCCAAAGACACAACACATTTTTGCGTCACGTGAGCCTCAAACTGCCCTTGATAACATAAAACATCATTTCCCTTTACCGTACCAGTCAATTTAAATGACTGAACCCCCGGAATCTGAAATCGTTCACTCAAAGCCCGACATTCTTCCTCGGTTGCCGTTAATTCAAAAGACATCCCCTTCGCCGGTATTGTTTTAATATCAACAGATTGAAACAAATTATCACGCATTTTTTATCCTTTTTTATTGACTTTCCGATTGCTTTAGCCTATAACACTTTTAGCACATTATGGTTATATTATAACAGAGAAGAAACAAATGTTCAAGAAACTTATTACCTTATTCATTATTTTTACACCTCTCATGCTGAGCGGGTGTGAAACCTATCAAAGCGGAGATTTACCCGCATTGACCAGACTAAAAGCCGTTAAAATCGGTGCCGATAAAGAGCAGGTTTTACGAATCTTAGGAACTCCGGCATTTGAGGATACTCATGAAAACTTGATAATATACGCCAAAATGCGTAAAAACAGTCGTGCTTTTTTAGAACCAAAAGAGTTTGAACGCGATATTTATGTGTTTTATTTTGATGAAAACGATATCGTAAAAGGACAAAAACATCTAACTTTGGCTGATGCAAAACAAGTAGCGTTTGATTCGGCCACCACCTCAACTCAACACAAAGAGTTATCCATTACCGAACAACTTATTCAAAACTTTGGCAGATATGATGCTGGTGGACGCGACAGTACAACACGCTAAAAAAACAGTATATTGATTTAAATACAAAAATACCGCCCTTTTCTGAGCGGTATTTTTTATAACTTAAGCTTCTTTTTTGGGACCGATCATACCAAAAACCAAACCTAAAATATTCATCACAGTTGGAACCAAAGGAATAAATATTAAAATAACATCAAAAATAGCACCAACTAAGGGGAATGTAATCAACCATGTTTTTCCAATTGTTTGACCACGTTTATAGGTAATCCGGCACATCAAGACATAAATCAATGCCAAAACAACAGTTGGTAACCATAAAATAATTGAGCTATCCTCTGGCAAAATTCCCATTAAACCCCAACGACACACATATGTTAAGACCATTAACACTAAATAAGCACCTAAAAAAGCACCAGCTTTCATTTATTTTCTCCTTTTTTATTATTACAAAAAAATCAAGCAGATAACATTCTCCATATCTCATAAAACAGGAAAACTTTACCTCCTGATAAATTCATAATACTATTAAAAAGTTAAAAATATACTAACTGATTTAAAATCTTAAAAAAATCACTTGCTTGTAAATTTAAATCAAATCAAAAATTAAATATCTTGCATTATTAAATAAACAAAGAGGAACCCAATTGGGTTCCCCTGTCTCTTAAATGCTATACGTGATTATTCAGCATCAGCTTTTTTAGTTTTTTTAGCCGGAGCTTTTTTAGCTTTAGCCGGTTTTTCTGCTTTCACTTCTTCAGCAGCGGCTTCAACTTCAACAACTTTACCGGAATCTTTACCTTTAGCTGTTACATCTCTATCAACCAATTCAACGATTGCCATCGGAGCGCAGTCACCAAAACGGAAACCGGCTTTCAACACACGTACATAACCACCATGACGATCTTTATAACGCGGTGCCAAAACGGAAATCATTTTTTCGGCCATAGCTTCATCACCCATGAAAGAAATCAAAGCGCGACGAGCGGCCAAATCGGCTTTTTTCGCTTTAGTGATTAACTTTTCGAAAACAGGAGATAATTCTTTTGCTTTCGGCAAAGTTGTTTTGATTTGTTCATGTTTAGCCAAAGCCACAGATAAGTTTGCAAACAAAGCGCGGCGATGAGCAGATTTTCTATTTAATGTTCTTTTTTTAAAACCGTGACGCATTTTTCATTCCTTTCATTTTTATCTAGACCCATTTCGGAACTGTTTCCTAATGGATAAAACTGACCACTTCTTCCACGTCCCGAGAAAAGAGGCGGACCTTCAAACAACTGAAGGATTTTTTATTAACTTTTTTAATTTAGGGATAAGAGGCAAATGGAGCGAGAAACCATATCACAGCAAGCCAATTTACCCTAAACTTAAATTGCATTTTATGGAGGGAAATGGAGGAAGTTTCAGAGCGCAAAAACTTAAATGTACATTTGCTACATGAGTTTTGAACATCGCCAACGACCGCTCAGTTCCCCCACAAAATCAATTTAATTGTCTGTTTCGACTGTTGCGGACAACACTTCCAAATCTTCTGGAGGCCATCCTTCAACTTGCATACCCAAATGCAAATCCATTTGAGCCAACAATTCTTTGATTTCATTCAAAGATTTACGGCCAAAGTTCGGAGTTCTGAGCATTTCGGATTCTGTTTTTTGAACCAAATCACCAATGTAGATGATATTGTCGTTTTTCAAACAGTTTGCAGAACGGACGGACAATTCCAACTCTTCCACTTTGAGCAGTAAGTTTTTATTGAACGGCAATTCAGCAATTTTATCTTCAATCGTTGCTTCTTCCGGTTCTTCAAAGTTAATGAAGGATTTGAGTTGTTCTTGCAAGATACGAGCGGCAAAAGCCACGGCATCTTCCGGTTTCACAACACCGTTTGTTTCAACAGTCAAATACAATTTATCATAGTCTGTTTGTTGACCGACACGAGCATTTACCACTTTGTAAACAACGGATTTTACCGGAGAGAACAACGAATCAATCGGCAACAAGCCAATCGGGCATTCTTCCGGACGATTTTGACTGGCCGGCACATAACCTTTACCAGTTGTGACCGTCATTTCAATATGAATAGATGCATCTTTGTCTAATGTACAAATCACCAAATCAGGATTCATAACTTCAACACTTTGGTTTGTAACGATTTGAGCAGCCGTCACAACAGCAGGACCCGTTGCATTCAAATAAATTTTTTGAGGCAATTCAGAATCCACTTTCAAAGCCAAAGATTTAATGTTCAAAATAATATCTGTTACATCTTCACGAACACCCGGAATAGAGGAGAATTCATGTAACACACCATCAATTTTGATAGCGGTAACAGCACCACCTTGTAAAGAAGATAACAACACACGACGCAATGCATTACCGAGCGTATTACCAAAACCACGTTCTAATGGTTCAATAGATACTGTGGCTTTAAAACCGGGGACTTTTTGTTCAACAGACAAGTTCGTTGGTTTAATTAATTCTTGCCAATTTTTTTGTATCATAATCAGATTCCTTTATAAAAAAATTAATGCACAACAAGCATTCGCTTGCACTTAAAAATTCAATTAAACACGACGACGTTTACGAGCGCGACAACCATTGTGTGGCGTTGAAGTAATATCCTTAATTGAAGTAACCACTAAACCGGCGGCTTGGAAAGCACGCAAAGCGGATTCACGACCAGATCCCGGACCGACAACCAAAACTTCGATTGTTTTCAACCCATGTTCCATCGCTTTACGAGCGGCATCATCAGCAGCCATTTGAGCAGCATACGGAGTGGATTTTCTGGAACCACGGAAACCTTTTAATCCCGAAGAAGACCAAGAAATCGTATTTCCTTGAGTATCCGTAATCGTTACCATAGTGTTATTAAATGTGGAATTCACGTGAGCAACACCCACGGAAATATTCTTTTTAGCGCGACTTTTAACTTTCGCTACAGTTTTCTTTTCTGCCATTGAATTATTCCTTTCCTAACGCTTATTTAGTTGCTTT
>JAZKXP010000030.1:0-2553 GCA_045611665.1 Alphaproteobacteria bacterium
GTGATATAGTTTCCTTGATTAGTGAAAGGATTATATATGAATAAAAAAACAATAATGATGTTGGTCTCATCTGCCGTTTTGTTGCCTGGGTGTGATGAATGGGAGCCTAGAAGACCATTAGTTGATAATACCCCTAAACAAGTTGCCGAACCAAAGACTGAAGATACTCTGATTGGCACTGTTATTGCGACACAAAGCTATACTGCGAGGTATAGTTCTGATGCGTCTTCTCTATTTTTCATAGATACAGATGGTAATAAAAACACAGCCGAATATGTTGGTAGATTACAATATTCACATGTAGATTATATCCAAGGGGCAGGCCAAGCCTTTAATGCCGAACGTACCGGTATGCAAAAAACAATCACTCAGTGGCGCCAAACCTTAGAGGATTTCCAACCCATTCAAAAGGAAAAAGAGTAAATTATCCGTTATTGCATAAAACTCCCAATGGTTAATTGGGAGTTTTTTTACCCCTTTAAAACAACCGATAAGACAACATACTCCTTTTTTATTGCAAGCCGTTAAAAGAACAAAATACCTTCAATTTTTTAGAGCCGTATCTGACACAGGTATATGTTTTTTTTAGCAGACACCTAAGGACGACATAAGGCAAGCGAGGCATAACGAGAGTTATCTTTGCATCCACTATTTTGTTGTCCTGAGCTTAAGACTATCGTTTTTGTGGTTTTGGGTGAATCCGTTGGTGTCGATGACCATGCCCAAATACCTGATCCGAATTGAGCCGCCAATTTTTCACGAACGCGTTTCCCATCGGCAGTAACCATATTAAACTCATCAATGGTTGGCAAGCGTTTGCCCCATTTTCCACAAACTTTGATGGCATCCCAGTAATTCACATAATCCGTAACGTTAATTAAAACTTGTGTGTAAGTAACCCCGTCAATTGTGACGGACTCACCTGCACTATACGATTTGCATACATGATATCCAGATTTATCACTACAATTACCCTTTCCCCAATCTAAACACATTTTACCGCTACCACAATCCGAATCGTATCTGCAATCACCACACGCTTTTTTAACAGCATCACAAAACGGCTTATCCTCTGGACATCCACCACAAACATCATCATCGGGATAAGGTTCACATTGCCCCTCAGGATTACATACTGGCATTGTTTCGGGACAATCCGCCGAAGCTATACATCCACTTCCTTTAAAATCATTACCCAGCGAAAAATCCATATCATTGAGTTCATTTTCGTTACAAATATTTCCTTCATCTGTTTCGGCATTATTAACCCAGATATGAACCGTTTGAGGCATTGTATCCATAATAATTTCACAAACTTTGGAAGGAATATTCTCAACTGTAATAAAATACTCATTCGGTGCATAACTTGTATTGAGTGTTATTGGATATCCAGCTGTTCCAATATCTCCCCATTCTGTGGACAAATTCGGCTCGCCACCACGATTTAACTGAGAAATTAAATCCACCGCTCTCAGCATCACATCATTAATCGTTTGATTCGCCCGGTATTTATCCATTCCGTAGCTGTATCCTGCGATAGCGCCAACGGATAATACACCGATAATCGCCAATGTTCCCAGCATTTCAACCATAGACCGGCCGGATTCGTAGTTTTTAGTCATCTGACTTCCTTTCGAGTTTGAAATTAACGAAAAACCACCTTTATAAAAAAGTGGCTGGAAGTTCGTAACTACTTATCGCAAATAGTATGATATATTGACCCATATGGGCTATTTTATCATCTTCCAGCCGGTGCTGGAAGAATTTATATCCTGTGTCATCAGGACAGCGATAAAGAGGTTACGACACCTCGGGGCAAAATACTTGCCTTGTGTTTACTCTATCAAACTTTGAAAAGCGGTGCAATAAAAAACTTAAGATTTATTGTTTTTTATAAAGTCTTTTAAGGTTTCAATATCGCCGGTGGCCATAATTTGCTTATAGGCCTTAGCATTCGGTTCGCCGTGATACAATCCCATCATGTGATGGGTGATGTAATGTTTCGGTCCCGAAAATTTTTCAATATACGGTAACATTTTTTCCAAAATTTCCGTGCGAGATAAAATAGGTCTGTTATCATTAAAAAAGCGAGTATCCATATCCTTTAAGGCATACGGATTACCATAAGCAAAACGACCAATCATAACGCCGTCAACTTGTTTTAAATGGGTGGCTGTTTCATCCAAAGATTTGACGTTTCCATTAATTGTAATAAACATATCCGGAAAACTTTTTTTCAGCTTGTAAACTAAGTCATAATTTAAGGGTAATCTATCCCGATTGTCTTTTGGAGACCAGTTGAGTTTGGCCTGTCTGGCATGTACAATCAGATGACGACAGCCGGCCTTATGAATTAAATCGGCAAATTTAAATAAACTTTCAAAGCCGTCTCCGGCAACGGTGTTTAATGAAATACGCGTTTTGACCGTAACGGGAATTTTAACCTTGGCCTTCATTTCGGCAACGCAATCGGCAACCAACATCGGCGTTTGCATTAAAATTGCCCCAAATTTACCGCATTGCACGCGCGATGACGGACACCCTGCATTGATG
>JAZKXP010000031.1:0-15369 GCA_045611665.1 Alphaproteobacteria bacterium
GGAGAAACCCCCAGCCTGATCCCCGGCATCGGTACGACGTTTTAAATCGGCGGCAATTTTCATTTGCATATCGTTCATCCAATCCACCACCATCGCAATACACGGTTCTTTACCATGCCACATTTGAGGCAATCCTTCCCAGGTACCGATAGGGACATAATTATCCGCCGTCAAAGCATCCTGTTCCAATAATTCTCGTGCGATATGGGCACTGGCATCACCCATTTCGGCATAATATGTCACCAATGTATCGGCATCCTCTTTATCAAAGACATCTTCCATCAATCTGGACATAAAATAATCATTGGCACGGGCCCGTTCACATTTACTGGAAATAAACTGTAACAAACCGACCATCGCATTCCGACCGGTTTTAGCCCAGTGCGGATCGGCCCCACCCTTTGGTTCTTCCACCAAAATATTAACCATGGATTCAATATAGGTATCCCGTTCTTTCCCCGGAGGCGGTAAACAACTGGCAGACAAGGGATTCCACGCCGGATAATAAATACCTTTTTCGGGTTCGTCTTCGGCCCCCCAGTTAATTACAAAGACCGGCCCGATTGTTGCACGATAACCCGTTGTGTTATAACACAATTCCGGCTTAGGGTCGTTCACAATCAAACTAAGCCCGGGGGATTCCAAAATCGTTGGAATCACAACACCGGCCGTTTTACCGGTTCCCGGAGGCGCAACAACCAAAGCCGATAACGTTTCCGGCATTTTCAACAGTTTGCCTTTAAATCGACCCAACACAATCACAAAACCGTTAAACAGACCCATCTTCTTAATATCGGCATATTCAGCCATTCGACCGCCACCAAAAATTTTAGGCATATAATCGTACGGGTTTGTGAAAATACCGATTAAGAAAATACCGATAAAGGCCGCAAATGGCACATACAATAATCCATTTGCTTCCGGTGAAGAAAAAAAGCCGACATAAGATTTAATTAAGGGTGCAAAATTCAATCCGATAACATCTTTCCACCAGGTCCAAGCTTGGTTAAATGTCACAATGCTAAAACCCTTTTGCATCCACATATTCAATGGTGGAACTAACAACGCCAATAAATATAAAGCAACAAATGCCCAGACAATTGTCCAGAAAATGTATGCAATAAACTTACCTTGTTCTTCATAAGCAGAATCTCGTTTAAATGCCATTTTGTTTCCCTCTTAATTAAAAAGCATTCCTGACAGTTTCAAGAACCGACGCTTCGGCCACATCCGCCGGAGACGGCATTGCCTGAGCCACAGACGGCAACTCATCCGGACCGCCCATATGTGTGCGACAGACGATAATACCCATTTTTGCCCATGTTTCTTGCATATCCTCAGCGTTAATAATCGTTCCTTGTTTAACAACCAATACGGGAACAATTTCTTGAGACCCGCCAGCAGTTTTCAACCGTTCGGCAAACAGCCCCAATTCCTTGTTCATATTGAATATCGGAGAAACCCGATGAGAACTTTCAGAAAACCACAAAGGATCTTCCCCATTAAATCTTTCTTCATCAGCCAACCAATCGCCGACCTCATTATCCGTCGTTAAGACATATACTTTATGCGCATCCACCGCAACAAAATCAGCCGATAAATCGCCGATTTTAGCATCAACGACAACCTTATACCCGGCCTTAACCAAAATATCCGTAATATCTTCATTGAGCGGTTCACGCGTCGGCAATTCAATATCATCAAGCGACATATTGGCCAAATCCGCATCATCCAAGAAAGAAAAACCGGTTTTGTTGCCATCATTAACCATCTGCTCACTCATCGAAGGGACAAAGGAATTGCCGTCAGCTCCAACCATAGTGGAACCACCCCTTTGCGCCTCAGCCAATTCACGTTGTTTTGTTTGTCTTTCCATCGCGCGAGCCGTCACATTTAACGGAGCCGGGCGCACTTGCTTATACGATTTTTTCTTAACGTATTTCAGCTGTTTTTTTTGTATAACAGCCGGTCCACCCCATATTTTATGCCACATTCGTTTCAAACCATACCATATTTTCTTAAAAAAGCCAAAAACGCTTTTCCGCCATTGAATTTTTAAAATAATATTCCAGCCGATAATAAAAAACGGCACAGAAAACAACAACACCAACACAAAAATCCAATTACTGGTACCGGAAACGACCCAACCTTCTACAAATTCATTTTTCAAATGCGCCCAATGTTCCGGAGAAAACAATTTAAAATTCCAATTTTGCCAGTAAAAATCGGCCATCCACCACAAAAAGAAAATCAGCCCCCAAATAAAACCGACTAACAAAACTCTATTCCATTTTTTCATTACGGCACCTTAAAAAAATTTATAAATATGGGTGGATTATAACCAAAAAAACTGCTTTTGGCTAGTAAAAAATAACAAAAAGATAAAAAAGAATTGATTTTTTCCGTAAACAAGGCTAAATTGAGTTCATGTTTCAAATATTTTAAAGGAGAAAGTATGAAAAAAGTATTAATTTTATTGGTTATTGCGTGTTTTGGATTGGGCAGTGGCGTTTATATTGCACATAAAACACAAGACTTGAGCCTCACTCAACTTTTTGTCAACAAAGAAAAACAATTGGCACAAGGTCCTTGGATGGTCAATCACCCGAATTGGACAGGTCAACTGACAAAAGTCGGAGAAGGCCGAGTAAAATCAAGCTCAAATGGAGATATGGCCTCAATTATATCCAATAAAAACGGAATGCTTACCATTAAGTGGGATAGATGGGGGACCGAAACATTTAAATGTGATACACAAAATAACTGCACGTTAAATAAATAAAGATTATGCCCGAGCTAAAATAATCTCCGGATTATACTCGGGTGCGATATTAAAGGCCTCTTTTTCATATTTGTTTAAAACAAATCTGAAGTAAGTCAACACAAACAGACGAGTGGCCGAGGATAGTCCGGATTTACCGCGAGCGCTGTCGATTTTTGAACACAATTCATGAATACTTAAGCGTTCGCGAGCACAGATATCGTGTAACGACATCCATGTCTCTTTATCTAACCTCATACTGGTTCTGCGACCGTTAACGATCACATTTTTACATACTAACATATTTTTTATCTCCCTATTATTTTATGTCAGATTAAAACTACTCAAATAGTATAATATGCCATAGGATAAAATGCAACCGAGCATACATAAAAAAAACATCATTTTAAGTGTTGTTCTTTAAATACGAAAGGCAAAAAAATGATTAAATATTCCACCTCAAAAAAAACGACATATACAAAAGTATGTGACCATCCCGATTGTCAAGAAGCCGGAACATGTCGGGCTCCAAAAGACAGATCATTGAGAGAATATTATTGGTTTTGCCAAAAACATGCGGCTGAATACAATAAAAACTGGGATTTTTATCTGGGATTGTCCGCAGATGAAATTGAAGAACATTGGAAAAATGATATCACCTGGCAACGTCCCACTTGGAAATTAGGTCACGGAACAACACCTCGGCCCGAAAAAATCAAGGATAATTTTGGGATTTTTGAAGAAGTCGGACTGGGAATGGATGGAAAACATACACCACCAAATCCTCACGGCAAATTGGAAAAAAAATATATTCAGGCAGCCGAATTTATGGAATTAAATATTCCTTTCACAAAAGCCGAACTCAAACGCAAATACAAACAGTTAGCCAAAAAATACCATCCGGATACAGCCGGTACGGATGAAAAAGAAGCGGCAAAATTATTTAAAAAACTGACAGATGCATACCGCTATTTAAATGAACGAACACAATAAAAATCCACAATTTTATGAAAAACAGGAGGCTTTTCAGCCCCCTTTTTTCATTCTTCATCCATATATTTACGACCGGATTTCCAATAATCATAACCGGTCATAACCGTCAAGGTTGCCGCCCCCCAAAGAGCAATCATACCAACCGTCCACAAAAATCCGCCCCAAAATCCTGTGTACATATTGGCAACCATCAAAACGGGTAACGCCGTCATCTGACAGGCCGTTTTCCATTTTGCCAAACGTGTGACGGGACACCCGACATTAATTTCGGCCAAAAATTCACGCAATCCGGAAACTAAGATTTCTCGGCATAAAATAACAACGGCCGGCACAATACCCAAATGGCCCAAACGATCCGAATAAGCCAACATTAATAACGTGGCTCCGACCAACAATTTATCTGCAATCGGATCCAATACCCGACCGAATCGAGACAATTGATTTAAATGACGGGCTAAATATCCATCCATATAATCCGTAATACCCGCAATTGCGAATAACACGACACTCACCCAAGCCCAGAACGGTGTTGGAACAGCCAAGGTCAAGACAATGACAGGTATCGCCCAAATCCGAATCATCGTCAGCAAATTCGGAATATTCACCTTTTTAACGGCTGCCGGTGCTTTTTTAACCACGGCCGGAGCCTTTTTAACAACTTCTTTTGTTTTTCCGGCTGCCGTTTTTAAAACTTTTTTAGCAACCTCTTTATTAATTTTTTTTATCTTTTTTGTTTTTTTTGCCATGTTTATTTCCTCTTTTTTAATTCTATATTCTTCTTATACACCTAACCGTGATAAAATGTATATATTTTTTTTGCAATTTTTTCATTTATTCCTGGAACCCGCATTAATTGAGCGATAGACGCCCCCGCAATTTCACGTACAGACCCAAAATGCGTCATTAAATCCTT
Organism: Alphaproteobacteria bacterium; assembly: GCA_045611665.1. Classification (GTDB taxonomy): domain Bacteria; phylum Pseudomonadota; class Alphaproteobacteria; order CAAHEQ01; family UBA3637; genus UBA7488. Next base: position 4,668 of record JAZKXP010000031.1, read on the forward strand.
TTTACGTTTGTCACCGATGCCTTCAATTTCTTTTAACGTTTCATGAAACATATTTTTTGCGCGTTTTTGTCTGTGAGACCCTATCGCAAACCGATGAGCTTCATCTCGTAACCGTTGTATCAGATGTTGCAGGTTACCTTTTTCATCTAAATGAATTGGAGCTAAAGGATTCGTGGATAAAAACATCGTTTCCTTACCGGCATTGCGTTTTTCACCCTTTGCAACCGCCATTAAGCCCACAGTCGTTACATTTAATTCGGCAAAGATTTCCATCACGGCAGACAGCTGTCCTTTTCCGCCATCAATCAACATGGCATCGGGCAAATCCCCTTCCTTCAAGCCCCGAATCAAACGACGATGCAAAACTTCTTTCATCATTCCGAAATCATCATTGGTTTTTGCCCGCGTTCCGTCAATATTAAAGCGCCGATATAAATTCTTTTGGAAACCGTTTTCCGTCGCCACCACCATAGCCCCAACGGCAGAAGCACCTTGAATATGACTGTTATCATAAATTTCCACTTTGTTCAATGATGACCGCCCCAACAACGAAGCCAACTCCATCCACGTATCATGCGATATTTTTTCAGCCGAAATTTGTTGACTATATGTTGTGCGGGCATTGTTTAATGCTTGCTCCATTAACTTTTTGCGAACACCTTTGAACAAAGGGGTAAAAATCTTAATCGCCTTACCGTGCTTCTGAGAAAGAACCGTATCCACTTCTTTTTCCGTTTTATGTGATACCAAAATATTTTTAGCCGGTGGTAAAGTATCATAAAATTGAATTAAAAAAGCGGATAAAATATCGCTTTCGGATTTGTCTTCCACCCGGGGCAACATATAAAATGTATTTCCGCCGGATTTATCCCCACGATAAAAAAAGACCTGTACGCACGCCGTATCATTTTCCTTATACACGGCCACGACATCCGTTTCACCGATATTGAAAGCGCTGTCCGTAGATTGAATATGATTCAAAAATTGAATTTTATCCCGAATCAAAGCCGCCTCTTCATACCTTTGTTGCGTGGACAATTCTTGCATTTTTTGTATCAATTCATCTTGTAAATCAATACGTTCCCCACGTAAAAAGGCGCGAGTTTGACGCACTCGATGTAAATAATCTTGTTTATCAATACATCCGCAACACGGGCCGGAACATCTGCCGATTTGATACAACAAACACGGACGTGTCCGATGATTAAAATATGTATCGGCACATGTTCTGAGACCAAAAACTTTTTGAATTTCCGCAATTGTTTTATTAACCGCCAATCCCGACGGAAACGGTCCGAAATAATCTCCTTTAATGCTTTTAGCCCCTCGATACTTTTGAAGACGGGGGATATCCGCAGACGTAATTAAAATAAACGGGAAAGATTTGTCATCTTTCAACAAAATATTATAGTATGGGCGAAATCTTTTAATTAAATCGCTTTCCAATAACAGCGCTTCTGTCTCTCCGGCCGTTTCAATTGTGATGACATCACATATTTGTTCCACCATTTGACGAATACGGATGCTGAGCGTATCTAACCGTGTGTAATTTGTCAGGCGTTTTTTCAAATTTTTAGCCTTTCCCACATACATGACCGTACCGTTTTTATCCACCATACGATACACACCGGAACGCTCAGAAACCTGAGACAAACAAGCCTGAAGAACCTCTACGCCGACTTTTTTATCTTTTATCATAGCTCCATAGTATGCATAAATATAATAAAAATCAAGAAATTCATCCGATAAAAATTATTTTATTTATTCTTTATTAACTTTTAATATGTTAAGTTGAAAAAAACAAAGAGGTGTAGATGACGCATTTTAAAACTTTTTTTGTACTGTTCGCATTGATTTTGTGGTCGGGAATATCAATGGCCGCAACATCCACCTTAATCGCCGATACAAAAAGCGGATTTATTTTATCATCCCGTAATGCAAATGTCAAAAATTATCCGGCCTCTTTAACTAAGGTTATGACTTTATATTTAACATTTGAAGCACTGGAAGAAGGGTTGCTGAAAATGGATGATGAACTGCCTGTATCCGTCAAGGCGTCTCGCCAACCGAAATCTAAATTATACTTAAAAGCCGGAACCACCATTACGGTGGAAGAAGCCATTATGGCGCTTATCATCAAATCCGCTAACGATGCCGCCGTTGTTTTGGCCGAAAGTTTGGCGCCGAGTGAAGAAGAATTTGCCGTTATGATGACAAAAACGGCCCGTGAATTAGGCATGAGTAATACAACATTTAAAAATGCATCCGGTCTGCATAATCCCGAGCAAATTACAACGGCTAAAGATATGGCCATTATGACGATTGCTTTGATTAACCATCATCCGAAATATTATAAATTATTTGGAAAAAAATCATTTAAATTTAACGGAAAAACAATTTATTCCCACAATGAAATCGTCCGCAGTTATAAAGGAGGCGAAGGATTAAAAACCGGTTTTATTTCTGCCGCCGGTTACAATATTATTTCTACGGCCAAACGCGGAGATAATCGATTGGTCAGTGTGGTCTTAGGATATAATTCCACACGGGCTCGTGATAAAAAAGCCGTCAATCTGCTCAACAAGGGCTTTAAAATGATTATTAAGCAAAAATCACTGGCCAGTAAATCGGGGAAAGAACCTAAAAATAATCCGCTGAAAAAAAATGCTTTGGTGGCAAAACCCAACAAACAATCCTATTTGCCGATTATGGCTAAAAGCATTCAGGAAACAAAAAATATCGTATTGGCCAGCGCTCAAACACCGACAGATGACCGTGTGTTAGGGGTCGGCTATTTAGATATTGAGGATTTTACGACAACCGGACAAGGAGACGGAGCCAAAACATGGGCCATTCAAGTCGGAGCCTTCCATTCTCAAAAATTGGCGTTACGGGTGGCTAATGAAGCCGTTGCCACATTACGGCTAAAAGATAAAACCGTCAAAACACCTCAGGCCGAAGAATGGTACAGATCCAGAATTTTCGGGTTCGAAAGTAAAAAAGAGGCCGACAATGCCTGTAAAAAACTACGGTCTCAAAAAATGCAATGCATGTCCATCGCGCCGGTTTTATAGTTTTTTTCAACACGCTCCATAAAATTGACCATTTTTATATTGCTTTTTAACGGGCTTTGAGTATAATAACCCTTATGAAAAAAATACTTCCTATAATAGCCTTCGCGGCTTGTTTATTTTCCCGTTCGGCTTTGGCCGATTTTGGGATGCTCGCAACAGAAGACGGCACCTGTCGTTTTTTTTATCCAACCGTTAAAAATACTCAAGGATGGTATATAAAACCGTCTTCCCCCGATATGTGTCAAAACGGTTTCCTCAATAAGCATGGAGAGGTAACAATCTATAATGCTTTTTCAATACCGGTTGAGCAATTTTACGGATTTTTTAATGGTGGCTACTGGATGGGACAAACAAATCTGTCTGCCGAAATTGTAACCGCTCGTGCAGAAAATAACAATGTTTACAAAGTATCATTTGCTTTGCCCAGTGAAACTGGTTTTGACATCCGCTATTTGTCACAAATGACCTCAAAAAAAACAGATGGAAAAACATACGGTCCGTTTACCTTTTGTAATCCTTTCCGTATGTTAATTCAAACCGATGATTTTGGCTTGTTCAAGGATAAAAAACTGACAACAGAAATTATTGATGAAGTCGCGCGTCATGCCCAACGTCTGTGCCCGACCGAACAAGCGATTCAATTATTCGGGTCCCCCAAAGAAAATCCCAAACAAGAAGATATCTTTTTTTATGCCGACATTAATTTACAAACCGCCCAAATTGATGTCAAACGCAATGAAGCGACTGCATTTGCTGAAAAATTTGAAGAAAAGGCTGAGACAGATACACCTCTTGAACAAATCCAAACGGCATCTGATTACGCCTCAGTGCAGACAGGCCCGTCTTCGGATATATCTTCACCGGCTTCGAACATAGAAATCATTATTCCTGTCCCGAAAACAGATCAGTCTGTATCGACAGAGGTCCCCGAAAACAACAATCAAATTTTTGACAAGATTCCCCATTTGTTAACGCTCAGCCGTTTAACAAAAACACCCGTTCACGGAACAACCGTTGTTCATATTGTCAAAGCAACAGATACACATGCCGAAACGGCTGTCCCTCTGCCTTTAACCCTTAACGGTAAAGATTTAAAAATCGGTTGGGCCATCATTTCCGGTGATTTCAAACATGAAACCGGAAAAAAGACCACCGAATTAACCGGTTCGGTTGAGGTTAAATCTTTTATCCCGTGTACAAAAGAATACTGTACGGATATTCAATAAGAGGGAACAATGAAAACATATATAAGTATCTTTATCGTGCTAGCCGTTTGTCTGGGAATTTTTTATATTGGCAGAAACGCCCATTTAAAAGCATTATCCGAACGTTACGCCTCGGTTGTAGCCATTGAAGAAAAAGATTTATCCTATCGTTCAAAACAACTGCCTATGCTGGGAGGCGGCATCTTATTTTATCAAGTTCGTTTCAAAGATTTAAAATTTGACCATTGTGTTGATAAAATCAGTTTAACCGTCACTAAAGATGAGGTTAAAATCACACTGAACGGTGTACGTTTTCACATTGACGATGCCCTAAAAAGTAAAACGAATTTAGAGGATACGCTCAGAACATATATTCCCTACAAACACGTTTTTACGCGCCCATTGGAAACATTGGCTTTGGCCGGCGTTGAAGAAATAAATTTTGATGCACAGTTCAGCCTAAAAAAAGATGGCTTATCCCGTCGTATTTTAGGACAAGCCCATGATAAAAAATTGGGGCGTGTTTTGTTTGATTTTTATATTCCCATTGAAATGAATAAACTGTCTCCGTCGGAATTGGCCCAAGCCACTTTATTGGACGGAACATTTTCTTTCGAAGATATCGCCGTTGCGGATAAGTATCGCGCTTACGCCGCCACATTAGGTGTCAAAGAGCCATTAAATTGGATGAGTGGCGTCACAATCAAATAAATTAAGATAAAAAGGTATCCAGTAAAAATAAACACCCGCTACCGCTCAGCATTGCCACAATACACGTTACATAATCAATAATAACGCTGATTAATGTATTCTTAATGCTGTACATCCCCGCCTTTTCAATAATAACCCACATACACAAGCGCACGCCGAATACAATCAAAAAAGCAATCAGATAAATTTGCATACCGGTCAAAAAAGAAACCAATGGTTGAACCTCTGTTTGACTGTAGAACAACCACAAACACATTGCCAATCCCAACAAAATGGAAAAACGGAAAGAAACAAATGGTTTTAAATGAGATAATACTGACATAGCAACTCCTTATCTGCGTCGTCTACGAATAGTTGTACGAATTCTTTTACTGACTGTTGGGGCATTTTCCACCTTTTTGTCCTCTGTCAAAGGAGCGGAAGGAGATTTTAAATTTTCCTGCTGTACCTTAATTTTTGCCCGAGACGCTTTTTCACGTTCAGATAAGGACATATCGGATTCCAATAATTCCTTTGCCTTTTTTGCTTCCTTCATATCTTTAGCGGCCGCCAATGAAAAATACGCATGGGCAGTATAAACGTCACGCGTAACACCATCGGCATTGGAATAAATAACCCCTAAAGCATATAAGGAAGGTTCAAAACCTTTAGAAGCGGCAAAAGAATAAAATTTGATGGCTTCTCCGATATCCTTTGTCACATGTGCTCCATCTTGATACATTTTACCTAAAGCATGGTAAGCCTCAACATCTCCGGCATGTGCTGCAATCATATAATAATCAAAGGCTTTTTTAGGATCTTGAAGTGACGTTTCATTTAAATAAATGTCCCCCAAATATTTAGCCACCACCGGTTTTTCGGCCGGAGATACTTTAGAAAAATAGTCAACGGCCTGTTTTACATCCTTAGAGACACTGTCCCCCGTATAATACATAACGCCCAGATTAAGCAGAGCATCTCCATTGCCTTGAGCGGCCGCCGCTTCATAAAATTCAATGGCTTTCTTTTTGTTTTTTCTGATACCGATACCTTCGGCATGCAAATATCCCATCATGGCTTGAGCCATATCATATTCTTGCTCAGCCGCCTTAGAAAAATAATCTGCCGCTTTTTTTTCATCTTTAACCGTACCATACCCGTTTAATAACAAGTACCCCAAATAATATTGAGCACGAAAATCCCCACTGGCTGCCAACGGAGAAAATTCGGCATACGCAAGCGGCCACCGTTCTTCTTTAAAAGCCTTTTCTCCCTCAACAAAACCGGCTAAAACGGTACCGGATACACATGTCATCAATAAAAATGCTAAGATTTTTTGCATAGGCCTCTCCTGTTATTAATTTTGTATTACAATATATTTGCCTAAAATGCAAAAGTTTTTTTTAATTTTGAAAAAAATAACGCATGCCCGCAAAAAGATTTTTCTTTTTCGGATAGAATAAAAAAACTTTAGTTCCTTAATTCATACCGGGATATTCATTGCGTTCCAAATCACTGAAACGACCGAATTCGCCATTGAAGTATAATTTTACATCTCCGACCGGACCGTGACGTTGCTTGGCAATAATGGCTTCGGCTTGATTAGCTAAATCAATTTTCTTTTGTTCCCATTCGGCCATTCGAATCGCAAATTTATCCGGTGTTTCGTTCAACCGTTGTGTCGGCGTTTCATTTTGTAAATAATAAATTTCACGGAACACAAACATCACGATATCGGCATCTTGCTCAATAGAACCGGACTCACGCAAGTCAGACAACATCGGTCGTTTGTTATCGCGTTGTTCTACTGAACGAGACAATTGAGACAACACCAAAACCGGCACATCCAACTCCTTTGCCATCATTTTGAGCGCCCGCGTCATTTCAGATAATTCTTGTACACGATTTTCACTGCGCCCGCTGCCGGTAATCAGTTGAACATAGTCAATAACAATCAACCCTAACCCTTTTTCCTTATCCCGTTTCAACCGTCTGGCACGATTACGAATCGCCCCAACCGTTACCCCCGGTGTATCATCTACATATAGCGGCACTTTACTGAGCAAGGAAACAGCCGCTGCCAATTCATCAAACTGTTCACCCGTTAATTCACCCGTACGCATTTTATGACTGGGAACGCAAGCCTTAGAGGATAGCACACGAGTAGCCAATTGCTCGGCCGACATTTCCAACGAGAAAAAAGCCACCGATTTTTTCTCAGCCCCAGGTTTTTTATTTTCTTCTTCAAATTTTACGGCGGCATTAAATGCCATGGTCATCGCCAAAGCCGTTTTCCCCATAGCCGGACGCCCCGCTAAAACAATTAAATCGGAATTATGCAGACCACCCATCATTTTATCCATCGCCGCCAATCCGGTAGTCACACCGGACACACCATCCGTCGCCTTCATAGCCTTTTCAACAGACTTCAGCGATTCGGCCAAAGCAACATTTAAAGCTTTTGGTCCGCCTTGCAATTCACCTTCCGTTGCAATATGATAGAGCTTCTTTTCGGCCTGTTCCACTTGTTTGATGGCATCATCATCTACATTAATCGTAAAAGCATCATTAACAATATCGTTGCCCAACGCAATCATTTGCCGGCGAATATGCCTATCCAAAATTTGTCGTCCGTAATCGGCCGCATTGATAATGGTACCGGAAGCCGCTGCTAATTTCATCAGATAAGACGATCCGCCAACATCCTTAAGGCTTTCTTCATTATCAAAAGCCGCCTTTAAGGTAATCGGATCGGCGATTCGGCCTTGTTCAATATACAATCTGGCAGCTTCAAAAATCTTACCGTGAGCCGGATTGGCAAAATGTTCCCCTCGCAAAAATTCAGATACCTTTTCTAAGGCTTTATTGTTGGATAAAATCGCCCCGAGAAGTGCTTGTTCGGCTTCAATATTTTGAGGAGGAAGGCGTAAATTTTCTGTATTTTCCATGTGTCATATCCGATATTAGCGGGCCTTTTTATCCGCCCAAGGGTTAATTTTCTCTTAACATACACCATTTTTCACAAAAAGGGAAGAAGATTTTAGCCCATAAAAAATATTTCCGATAAATACCGAAAAACGATTGCAATTTTTGCCGTTTTAGGCTAGCATAAGAACAAAACAAAAACAAATTTTAAAACCATTTGATTTAAAAGGAAAAAATATGATAGGTTCTTTATCGGGATTGGTGGATGGTGTTTTTGACGGCTACATTATTTTGGATGTCGGTGGCGTGGGATATCGTGTGTTTTGTTCGTCCAAAACCGTGGCAAAATTATCGGGCGCGGGACAAGCCGCCAAATTACTGATTGAAACACAGGTGCGCGAAGATCACATCCATTTATTCGGATTCGCCGATAGCATGGAAAAACAAGCCTTTGAACTCATCACAACGGTTCAAGGCGTGGGGGCGAAGGTGGCACTGGCTATTTTATCGGCCTTATCGGCGAATGATTTACAAATGGCAATTATGACGGGGGATGCAAAGGCCATTACTCGGGCAAACGGTGTTGGTCCAAAACTGGCCAGCCGTATCGTAGCGGAATTAAAGGGAAAAACAGGCTCACTGGGCACTAATGAAACGATGGTTGTATTGCAAAATACAATGACTGGTGGTTCAAATGGTGCGATGGATGAAGCTATTTCTGCTTTGGTCAATTTGGGATACGGCAAATCAGAGGCCGGCATGACGGTGGCCTCGATTATGCGTCAAAATCCAGAAATCAAAACGGCAGAACTTATCCGCCTGTCCCTAAAAGAAATCGGTAAAGGAGCATTCTAATGGCTGAAGAAAGACTGATTACACCACAAAAAATTTCGGGAGATGAAGAACTCTATACTGGGCTTCGCCCGCAATCGTTGGATGATTTTGTCGGACAAAAATTGCTCTGCGAAAATTTGCGAGTGTTCATTGAAGCCAGTAAAAAACGAGGCGATGCACTTGACCACACATTATTGTATGGCCCTCCGGGATTGGGAAAAACAACTTTGGCACAAATTGTGGCAAAGGAACTGGGGGTCGGATTCCGTCCGACGTCGGGCCCGATGATTTCCAAAGCCGGAGATTTGGCCGCTATTTTAACTAATCTAGAACCCAAGGATGTGTTGTTCATTGATGAAATTCATCGCCTTAATCCTACGGTGGAAGAAGTCCTGTATTCTGCTATGGAAGATTTCCAACTGGATATTGTGATTGGTGAAGGCCCTGGAGCCAGATCGGTCAGAATTGATTTGCAACCGTTTACGTTGGTTGGGGCAACGACACGTTCGGGATTGTTGACGAATCCTTTAAGGGACCGATTCGGCATTCCGATGCGATTGGAATTTTACGGCGTTGAGGATTTAGAAAAAATCATTAAACGAGGCGCCCGATTATTACACCTGAATATGACGGATGAAGGCGCTCATGAAATTGCAAAACGTTCTCGTGGCACACCTCGTATTGCGGGTCGTTTACTGCGCCGAGTGCGAGATTTTGCAGGTTCAAATCCCGTCACAAAAGAAATTGCCGATATGGCCCTCACACGGTTAGAGGTTGACAAGCAAGGTCTTGACTTAATGGACAGACGGTATTTGCGTTGTATTGCCGAAAAATATGCTGGTGGTCCGGTCGGCATTGATACTTTAGCTGCCGCGTTGTCCGAGGAACGTGATACATTGGAAGAAGTCATTGAACCATACTTAATGCAACAAGGGCTTGTCATGCGTACCCCTCGTGGACGTATGCTGTCGGCCTTAGGCTTTAAACATTTGGGATTAAAGGCGCCTCATAATACCTTACAACCCGATTTATTGGAGGATTTATAGGATGAAGAAAAATAAAGACATAAGCAAGATGACACAAGAAAAAAATATGTCTCCTGCACCACAGAAAACATATGAAACAAAATCAACCTATTTTTTAAACTGGATATTGATTTTATGTCCTGTTATGGCCATACTTTCTGTATTTCTTTTTCCCAATTTTTTTTATTTTATTACTCTCCTTTATCTTTTCATTATCTGTCTCTTTTTAAAATTACTTCTTATTAGTTCCTCTAAAAACAAAAAATCTTTTTTCAATTTTATTGTGAAATGTGATTTTATTTTATTTATTATTTCTTCAATTGCACTTCCAATTATGTCCAGCATTTTTCCTACGATAGAGGTACTGCCCGGTTTAAAACCTGTTGTTATAACAGGCGGGCTTTTTCTTGTTTCAATCGCCACTTTTTTTATACTCTCTGCCTTTTATTTATTAAAAAAATTATTTATAAAGAAAAGAAAAACGTTCTACGCAATTTCAATCATTTTAATTGCATTATTAGGAATAATGGGGTATCAAATATATGAATATATACAAGTATCAGAACGTGTGGACAAACCCATCATCTACTTATATCCAACACAAACAACCGAAGTATCTGTCAAGGTTGGCAATCCGCAAAACTTTACGCACACCTATCCAAAATATGAGGATGGATGGCAAGTAGTAGCAAGGCCGAATGGAGATTTGACAGATATCAAAACAGGTCGTAGTTTATATGCTTTGTACTGGGAAGGCAAATTAAAAATACCTCAACCACCATTGGAAGGGTTTATCGTAAAGGGTCAAGATACCATTCCATTCTTAGAGGAAAAACTCGCCATTTTGGGATTATCCGAACGAGAAGCCAATGAAATGATTATTTATTGGTTGCCAAAATTGGAAAACAATGCCTATAATTTCATCCGTTTCCAATCTTTGGATGAGCAA
>JAZKXP010000032.1:0-2115 GCA_045611665.1 Alphaproteobacteria bacterium
AAAGAATAAAATATGAAAACTCTCTGGCGGCTTATTATAACTTTGGACTCGAAAAATTTGAACCGGATGATTATGTCGTTAAAATAGATGCCGATCAAATTTATATTACCCCTCATCTGAAACAAACGTTTGATTTTATACGAATGCAAGATGCCGAAAATGATTTTGTTTTATATGGAATAAAGGGATATAACACCTTTTCCCATAAAGGAAGATTAGTTAAATATGCAGGCAGACAAATGAATGGTGGTTTTGACGGTTTTATTATTAAACGTAAATACATGAAAAAATTTATTAATTTGAGCTATTATGAAACTTTATCATATCATTCAGATATCAAGTCAAAACTCATAGGCGGCTCTCATTGGTTTCATTTTATGAAGACACTGAAAAATAAGGGCAAAACTCGCCCCACTGATACAGCTAAAGAATCCGAAATGGTACCCTTAACTCAAAGGGAACAGCAAGAATTTGAAACATATATTCGGCCATTATTAGAAAAGCATCAGTCACCATATAAAAATTTATCATTTTAATGATTTTTTGTATTGACAAAAGATTTTTTGTATGATATAAGCTATCTTGCTTTCATCAGTGAAAGTTAAAACAACCTCTTGGGGGTGAAATTCCCTCAAGGTTTGTTTTCCGAAGGGCGACTAGCTCAGTTGGCTAGAGCATCTCGTTTACACCGAGAGGGTCTGCGGTTCGAGTCCGTAGTCGCCTACCAATTAAAAAAAGAGGTATCTTTATGATGCCTCTTTTTTTAATTCTTTAGGGGCTGGGACTTGAACCGCAGCGGTTCGGTGGCAAGGGATGCGTTAGTAATCCCGCAGACACGACGCATTTAGGCGGTCCCGAACATGTGTGAGGGATAAATCGTGCGTTAGCCGATTTACTGCCCCGTAGTCGCCTACCAATTAAAAAAAGAGGTATCTTTATGATGCTTTTTTTTGTGGAGCACTGTCAATAAATTTTTTTACGGTGTTATTAACTGAGAACCAATCGCCTTGTAATAAGAAATTATATTACGATACAATGCGGCATTGGAATTTACCATATCTGTTTGTGCAGATAATCTGCGTTGTTCGGCATCTAAAACATCGGCATATTCTATCAATCCCTGACGATATTTTTGCCAATTTAATGCAGATACCTCCTTCGTTTTATCATATGCCGTCTTCGCCGATAAATTTCGGCTTTTTTCAGTTTCTAAAGCAGCCAATGCATTGTTGATTTCAGAGGCGGCTGTCAATAACGTATTTTCATAAGAAATTAAATACTCATCCTTAATTGCTTTTTGAACGGCAACATTATTTTTAAGCGCTCCAAAATGAAACAATGGAACAGATATTTGAGGTGTTATCCCATATTGTGCACTGTCTGAATTCGCTAAATCAGGTAATTTTAATGCCCCAAATCCCAATAATCCACTGATACTCACGTTTGGAAACATATCGGCGATAGCGGCCCCGACTAAAGCATTTTGGGCAATTAATCGTTCTTCGGCCACTCGTACATCCGGACGATTACGTATAACGGACACCGGCAAATTATACAACCGTTTTAAATCATAAGAAAAGGGTTGTTGAATTAAATTTGTTTTTTGCCGAGATAAATCATCATTCAACTGTGTCGGTAATTTCCCCACTAATAAAGCTAATGCATTTTGAGCCTGAGTACGGCTAAATTGCAGCTGAGGCAAACTCATACGTGTTGTTTCCACTAAATATTTTGCTTGATTAAGAGCAATTTCGCCCGCCAATCCTGCTTCATATTGATCCGAAACCGTTTCATAAATTTGCGTTTGTATTTTTAAATTATGCTCGGCATTTGTCAGCAATTGTTCGGCTGTTCGCAGTTGAATATACTGAGTCGCAATATTAGCATCCAATGTGATATAAATATTTTTTAAATTTTCAATCATTCCACTCAGATTGGCTCCGGCAGATTCCAAACGTCGGCGATTCGAACCAAAAATATCAATTTCCCAAGACATATCTATTGCACTTTGGTAATAATTTTCATCATCATATAATCCCATATTGTCACCGGCATTCAGATAATGGTAAGCGGCATTAATATCTGCCGTAGGCATTAAATCCGATTCTGATATTT
>JAZKXP010000033.1:0-2492 GCA_045611665.1 Alphaproteobacteria bacterium
TGATCCCATGACTTGGTGGGATGCCGTATCGGCATGTAAAGCGTTAGGGAATAAGAGCTTATTAAGTCATCATGAGATAGCAATCCCTTGTAACCAAGCGGATGATACAGGGTGTAGTAGCATTGGTACCAAATTGAATACGCTAGGCGAAATGTTGTATAGCGAGATTAGGTGGGGGGTTATTTGGTCAAGTATTTTGTCCGATTCTTGCTACGCGTACGGCGTGTACCTGAGCAATGGTGACGTCGTCACCAACCTTCGCAACTTCGACGACCACGCGGTCTGTCGGTAGTTTTTCGGCTTTTTAATAGGGGCGTACTTTTGTCTTTCGCCGGCACTCATATGTGTCGGCGATTTTTTTACATTAAAAAGCTGTATTTTTTTACCAAAAACGTCCTCAATTATCACAGTCTGCTACATCTTATCATTTTTCACAAAACCATCAAAAAAGATGCTTGCAATTTGGGTAAAAATGTGCCTAAATGGAAAGGATTTAAAAGTGTCCGCATGGGGCGGGCCAAATTGTCAACAAAAGGAGAAAATTTATGACAGTTAGAGTTGCTATTAACGGTTTCGGTCGTATCGGTCGTTTAGTGTATCGTGCTTTCTTAGAATCCGGTCGCAAAGATATTGATATCGTTGCTATCAATGATTTGGGGGATGCCAAAGCCAATGCTTATTTATTAAAATACGATTCCATTCACCGTGCCACAAGTTTTGATGTCCGTGCCGAAGACGATTACATCATTGCCGGTGATTACAAAACAAAAGTAATCGCTCAACGTGATCCGACACAATTACCTTGGAAAGAAATGAACATTGATATCGTGTTTGAATGCACAGGTATCTTTACTGCCAAAGAAAAAGCTATGGTTCATATTGAAGCCGGTGCCAAACGTGTATTGGTATCTGCTCCGTCTCAAGGTGCCGATAAAACAATCGTATATGGCGTAAATGACAGCACATTGACAGCCGATGATATTATCGTATCCAACGCTTCTTGTACAACAAACTGCTTGGCTCCGGTTGCTTATGTATTGGACAAAGAATTTGGCATTAAACAAGGTTTCATGACAACAATTCACTCCTATACAAACGATCAAAAAATCTTAGACCAAGTTCATAAAGATTTGTATCGTTCTCGTGCCGCTGCGATGAGCATGATTCCGACATCCACAGGTGCTGCTAAAGCCGTTGGTTTGGTCTTGCCGCAATTGGCCGGTAAATTGGACGGTGTTTCCATCCGCGTACCGACACCGGATGTTTCTTTGGTCGATGCTAACTTCATTATGGAACGTGAAGTCACGAAAGAAGAAGTCAACGCCGCTATGAAAAAATATGCAGAAGGCGAACTCAAAGGTATCTTGGGCTATAATGAATTGCCGTTGGTATCCATTGACTTCACACACAACCCACACTCTTCCACTTTTGACGGAAACGGCACAAAAGTTATGGGTGGCACACAATTACGTGTGATGAGCTGGTACGATAACGAATGGGGTTTCTCCAACCGTATGTTAGATACTGCCGTTGCTATGGGCAAATTCTTGTAAGAATTTGTTTTGTTGTTTGCGTCCTGCCAATTGGTGGGACGTTTTTTTATGGTAACAGTCACAAAAGAAGATAAAAAAGGTGCCAACGCTTACGACAAAATTAAATCAAGAAAAAAAATTAAGCATTGGCACAAGGGTATCGGTTTTTAAGCTCCCCTCCCCAGAGGGTTGATTTTGCCTAAACCACTGCTAAAAACCGATAAAAACGCAATGTGTGGTTTAGGTGTTAACTAACATATTAGTTGCTAGTGGAAGTATATGTACAGTTGGTACCGGTTGAACCTTCTGTTGTACCTGTACATGCAATCAAATCTGTAGCAATACTTTCTAATGCATCAGCGACACCTGTTGAAGGAGCTGTAAATGTTACAGTAGCCACACCATTAGTAACCGTTGCTTTCATATCTGTTACCCCAGCAGGATCTCCGGCACCCGGAAGCAAAGTTGAATAGTCTGTTTCTGCCGAAATGCCATTACCGCCATTAGCAGATAATGCCATAACTGAAGCCATAGAAGCAGCATTTAATAATTCATTTGCTTTGTAACGGTTCATAGCCATTGTGTAGCCGGCGATACCACCGATGGATAAAACACCGATGATGGCCAATACACCCAACATTTCAACCATTGAACGACCAGATTCTAATTTTTTCATGTTTAAACATCCTTTCTTTATTTGTTATAACATATTAAAAAACCCACATTGGTGGGCGGATGTTCGAAAACCATATAAATCCAGATGGCTCGGCTTATTTGACACCGAGGTCTTATTCACCGACATCCACCCTACGTGTTTTCACACTGCGGACTTCAGTCGGCATAATTTTTTTAAGTCGCATGCATACGACCGGATTTATCATTGGGTTTCGACGCCCAGAAAATGGCACCCTTGCCACTTTCAATAAGAACTCTTACATACTTTTTTTTAAATTGCAAGAT
>JAZKXP010000034.1:0-13088 GCA_045611665.1 Alphaproteobacteria bacterium
ACCGACTATTTTTTCCGGCTCCATTTTTTTAGTTGTCACCGTCATTTCCCCAACAATATTTTCCGGAGATCGCTGAGGCAATTCCAATGTACCGGAACCGATTTTCAAATTAAAATCCATTTTTTGTTCAGTCCCCGTAACGGACAACACGCCATTTATTTTAACATGTTCTTTGCGGATTGTTAAATCCATGACAACTTTTGCTTCATCCTCATAAGCCCCATTCAAATGGAAAGATACCGGCACAGAATAATTTGTCCCATTAATTTCCAACTGAGCATTATTAATTTGAAGATTGCTGACCTTAATACGGCTTTGAGCCGAGGCTTGATTTAATTTAATCAATGATGCGGGTAAATTTCCGAAACGGACACCGTCTTTGTCTTCGGTAATCTTCATCTTGACACCGTCAAGTTCAACCGATTTAACCCGTCCGCGTATAAAATCAGAAAAAGTAGAATGAATAATCATTTTTTTTATGGAATACGTTCCATCTTTATCTTCTAAATTTTTCAATTCAATCTTAGACAGAGAAATATTATCTATTTCATACCCTTTTGTTATGATTCCTTGCGTAATTAACGTCTCACGAACCTTATCCGGAAACGTACCGTAACTGTAAATTAACAGGCCCAACATGGCAATTCCGCCTAAATAAACGATCCCCATAAACACATTCCACAGAATCCCCAGAAGTGTAAAAAGGGTTTGATTCTTACGTTTTGCATCATCAAACGCAAATGTCAGTTTCATAAACAAAACGGCAAAATCTATTGAGATGGAACGCTGTTTTTTCTTTTTTTCCGGAACGTCAGATACTTCATCTGGTGCAGCTATCTGACTTAACAGGTCATTCGGATCATAATTCATGGGCTTTCCCTTTTGTTGTTACTTTACTTCATCATAACGACAATTCTATCAAGCGTCAAGTAGTTGTTGAAATTCTTTTTCAGATAAAATATGAATTCCCAAACTTTGGGCTTGTTTTAATTTGGTGCCGGCTTCTTCTCCGGCCACAACAAAGTCCGTTTTTGAGGAAACACTGCCGGATACTTTTGCCCCCATCGCTATAGCCTTAGCCTTAGCTTCCGCACGTGTCATGTCACTTAAAGACCCTGTAAAAACGACCACTTTTCCGGATAATGCCGTTTGTTTTTCTGCCGGTACCTGATAAGCCGGTATTGTCAACCAATGCAACAGCCTGTTGATTTGACCTAAATTATGATTTTCGGCAAAAAAATCGACCACATATTTTGCCATTACCGGCCCTACCCCTTCGATATGAGTTAACGTTTCAAATGCCTGTTCATCCGTAACGGCTCCCAAAAAAGTCTCCCAATTCCCAAATGTTTTGGCAAACAAGCGAGCTGTAGCTTCACCAACCTCACGTATCCCAAGCGCATAAATAAATCGGTCCAATGTCACGTTTTGTTTTGCTTTATCTAAGGCTCGTACTAAATTATCAACGGATTTTTGCCCCCATCCGTCACGTACACGCAAATCCATTCCATACTTTTGTGGTAATTCAAATAAATCGGCCGCCTGTTTTATCCATCCAAGTTCAAAAAACAGTTCGATATTTTTGGTTCCGAGTCCATCAATATCCAATGCCGATTTAGAGGCAAAATGCTTTAAACTTTCCAAGGCCTGAGCCGGACAGACCAATCCACCCGTACAATACGTAATCGCGTCATCCCCCTCTTTTAAGGCTGCCGACCCGCAAATCGGACAAACGGCCGGAAAAACAAACGGATGACTATCCGATGGGCGTTTTTCAATTAACACATCAACAATCTGAGGGATGACATCACCGGCACGCTGAATGATAACGGTATCTCCTTCACGAATATCTTTACGGGCAATTTCATCCGCATTATGCAATGTCGCATGTTTCACAATGACTCCGCCGACATTAACGGGTTCCACATCTGCCACCGGTGTTAAAGCCCCCGTCCGTCCGACCTGTATCCGAATGGCATTGAGTCGGGTTATTGCCTGTTCGGCCGGAAATTTATGGGCAATTGCCCAACGCGGAGATCGTGTAATAAATCCCAATCGTTCTTGCAGAACATAATCATTAACTTTATACACCACACCATCAATATCGTATGGCAACTCTGCTCGCTTAGCCATCATATTGGTGTAATAATCTGTCAGTTCCTGAACGTTTTTACATAATTTTATATCGGGACTAACCGGAAATCCCCATTCTTTCAAAGACGTCAAAAAATCCCAATGTGAACGCCACTTTTGACCATCCAAAAAACCATAAGCATAGCTGAACAAACTGAGTTTTCTGCCGGCTGTAACCGATGCATCCAGCTGACGCAAAGAACCGGCGGCAGCATTTCGTGGATTGGCAAAAGTCTTTTTTCCTAACGCACTCGCTTCGGCATTTAATTCCATAAAATCGGATTTCGACATATACACTTCACCGCGCACTTCCAACCATTTCGGTACCGGATGCGCAAATAAACCATCTGTTTGCTTAATGTGTTTAGGTAACAACTGAATTGTTTTTAAATTATCGGTAATATCTTCACCAACCGTTCCATCTCCCCGCGTTGCGCCAACTTCGAATAGCCCGTCATGATAAAGAGCGCTATATGACAAACCGTCAATTTTCGGTTCCGCAACAAATTCAATATCCTGCGTTTCGGACAGCCCCAAAAAACGACGTATTTTATCTACAAAATCGGCGATTTCATCTGATGTAAAAATATTTCCCAACGATAACATCGGTACTTTATGAGTTACTTTTTTAAAGCCGTCGACAACTTTTGCTCCGACACGTAAACTGGATGAATCCGATCGCACCAAATGGGGAAAGAGCCGTTCAATTTCCTCATTATATCGTTTTAAAGAATCATACTCAGCATCACTGACCAAAGGGGCATCATAGGTGTGATAAGCCTCCTCTAATTCTTTTAGTCTTTTCGCTAAATCCGCCAATTCGGCAGCGGCTTCTAAATCCGTTAACTGTTTGGGATTTTTTTGCATGACTTTACCAATAACTCCTGCGCCATTTGTTTACCCGATTCGGTAATTTCCGCCCCTGACAGCATACGAGCCACTTCCAACAATCTGTCATCATCTGATACAAATCGCACTTCGGTTAAAACACTGCCATTTTGCTCTTTCTTACCAACCACATAGTGGTGAACACCATAAGCTGCCACCTGAGGAGAATGTGTCACCACTAACACCTGACATTCTTCGGACAAACGTTTCAATCGTTCTCCGACAGCCGCCGCCGTTGCTCCGCCAACGCCCGAATCCACTTCATCAAAAACCAATGTATCCAATTGTTCCGCCGACGCCAAATTAACCTTTAATGCCAACATAAATCGAGCCAATTCACCACCGGAGGCGATTTTATGTAATGGAGCATGAGGAACCCCTGTATTTGTTGACGCCATAAAAAGAACTTTATTCATACCATGTTCCGTCCATTCGTTTTGAGGTACTTCCTGTATCTGCGTTAAAAAAGAAGCTTTCCCTAATTTTAATGCCGGCAATTCGGTGGCAACCGCCATATCCAAACGAGAGGCCGTTTGTATCCTCAAATCGGATAATTTTTGAGCGTATTCAATATAGCTGAGACGCGCATTTTCTTCTTCTTTTCGTAAAGAGGCTATCTCATCATTACCGCTTTCCAGTGCCGTTAATTTTTGTTCAAAAGTCGTCAATAAATCCGGTAACTCACTGACTGAGATATGATGTTTACGAGCCATATCCTTTAATGCAAATAACCTATCATCAATCAAGGGTAATTGAGAAACATCTCCCCATGATTCGACAGCGCTTTCCAAACCGGCCACAGCATCCGCCAAAGACACCTGAGCCTGCTCTGTTGCCATTAAAATGCTCCCAAACGCCTCATCTGCCAAAGAATGAGCTTTATTTAAATGACGCAGTGCTTGATTCAGTTGTTGTAAAGCCCCCTGTCCATCATCAGACATAACTTGATAAGCGGCATTCAAAGCGCACAGAATTTTTTCACTATTCATTAAAACCGTACGTTTTTGAATCAGCTCTTCTTCTTCACCGACAGTAGGATTTAAGGTACGCAAATCCGCGATACTGTCACGTAAATAACTTTCCTCTTGTTGGGCCTGCATCAAGCGTTGTTCGGCATCATCCCGCAAGTTTTTTTTATATTGCCACATCGTATAGGCACGCCGACAGTCCGCAACAGCCTCCGTCAAATTACCATACGCATCCAAAACCGTTAAATGGACGGCCGGATTCAGTAAATGGTGTGACGCAAATTGACCGTGAATTTCAACCAATGAATCGCCGACATTTTTCAACATGGCAACACTGACCGGTTGATCATTAATAAAGGCTTTGGATTTTCCATCCTTAGAGACGGTTCGTTTCAAAATGATGTCATCATGCTTATCCGTTACCAAACCTTGTTCAATTAAGACCGGCAATATCGGATGTGTCAAGGGCAATTGAAAAACGGCGCTGACACTTAAACTATCATGACCATGACGCACCAAGGAACTGTCAGCCCGCATCCCTAAAGCCAATCCCAAAGAATCCAACAAAATAGATTTACCTGCCCCCGTTTCACCGGTTAAAACACATAACCCTTTTTGAAATGTCAAATCCAACTTTTCAATTAAAACAACATTTCGGATAGACAACGCGGTTAACATTTATTTTTTTTGTCCTTTAGTTTGATATTTTTGAACAAGTTGAGCCGTTTTTTTTGTCCATGCAGTATTGGAATACCGCTTATGTAATGTATCGGCAATATGAGCTGCTTCCTCATTCATTCCCAATGCCGTATAGCATACCGCCATACGGTAATAAGCCTCATTCACCTGATTAGTGTGAGCGAATTTATTCAAAACGGTCTGAAACCGATTCAAAGCCGGAATATATTCTTTTTGTTTCAAATAGTACCGACCGACAGCCATTTCTTTACCCGCCAACTGATCTTCAATCACATTCAATTTTTCCTTAGCATCTGCCACATAAATCGAATTCGGATAACGAGCAATCAAATCTAAGAAAGTTTGTTTAGCATCTGCCGACATTTGTTGTTCTCGGGCAATATCGGATATCTGCTCAAAGTAACATAACCCTTTTAAATAATAAGCATAGGGAGCATTTTTATTACCGGGGTGCAGTTGAGTAAATCTGTCCAACGCCAAAATTGCATCTTCATATTGATTCTTTTTATAGAAAGCATATGCCGCCATTATTTGAGCCCGTGGAGCCCATACGGAATACGGATGTTGACGTTCAACCTCATCAAAATATTTAGCGGCCCCTTCATAATCGGTCTTATCAAACATGGTAACGGCTTTTACGTACAAATCTTCAGCCGACATATCCGGAACGTTTGTATCTGCGGCACATGCCCCCAAAAACAAACCACACATACACATAAATGCTATTTTTTTCATATTCGTCTTCCTCGTTATTTATCTGAGGATATATTAACGATAATTTTATCAAATTTCAACATTTTTATTATCAAGAATGAAAGATTATCCCTATTCTTTATCTCGGCTCATTTGACTGCGCAAGTGACGAACCAACGGGTAATATCTATCCACCAATTTTTTACCATGCGGTTCTATCCCATGACGCTTCATATCTTCAAAAATAGGACGCATCAATTTTCCGGCGCCTTGGTGAATATAGCGTACTAATTCCGGATATTGTAACTCGGGATATGTTGAAAAATAAGCGCGCCATAATTTGTAATAGGAAGGGGTATGAATGGTTTTAGCCTGACGAATCGGCCTGCGATAATCCGTTAATTGCCATAACGCATTACAATAATGCCAATGCCAATACATTTTGTTAGCGATGATATCGGTGAGACAAATCGGCTGTTGCGGTTGATTCAAAGTTTCATTAACAACTTTATCACCACAAATAACCGCCGAAACTTCATCAAAAAAAGATAAACACAGTTCATCATACGGATTCAGCTTATTATGAGCCGTTTTAAGAATATAACGTTTTAAATCATAGTTAATTAAATGTGTTAACTCATGAGCTAGAGAGTTAAGACATTCATAATACAGATCAAGATGAAGTTGTTGCGGACTTAAAACCAAGCACCGTTCCATCCCATATGATTCACCAAAATTACAACCGTTTTTTTTGTTGATTTTGCTCAGCGAAAAAATTTTTACATCTGATGCTGTCATGGTTAAAATCTGGCGTCCTGTTTTCGTATTTGCCATCCAATCTATCATATTGCATAAAATTTGGCGCCGTTTCTCAGCCGTTTTATCCGAAACAGGTAAATAGCCGACGATACAAGATCTTGAAGGTTGAATATTTTTCTTTATTATTTCAATATGCTTTTGAAACTCTGGCGTCATTGAAAAGAGATTATCTGACATAACCGGATTTACAATAAATTTTTTCACGTCATTTACCTTATTTTTTGATTAGACACCGGCATTTGACGACGTGTTTTTTTAATAACATGGTAATTATACAACTGACTTAACCGATTAATCAGAACCAAATCCCGTAATACCGGATACTCTTTAAAATAAGAGGCAAATAAGGCCAAATGAAGCTTTGAAGGCTTCTGGGTATCCGGAGCTAAAACATCCGTTTTATACCACTTTCTGACACGATGAGAAAAGTCGGATACATAACCGGCATCGACAATCCGCTCTAAAACATCAAAAAGATGTTCTTGAGTTTGACTGGCCGAGGTTATGTTTTCATCTTTTTTTTGGGCAACAACAATATCTTCACTTAAATAAGCCGTTAATTCATTCATCATTTGATGCATAAAATATAATTTCGGAGGCAACATATAAGCGCGGGCATTATCCGCCACCCTAGCATTTTTAGAATGCGTACATTCATGCGTCAGCACCTTTAAAATCAATTTGCTGTTTTGAAAAATATCATCTTTAGCCCGCAAAAACACTGTCGATGTATTTCTGTTAAAAAACTGTCCCGTCTGTCTGATAGGAGCCACACCAAAATAAGTGCCCGTATAAATGCCCGATAAAATATTGCGCCCCATCGGTGTCAAAGACATGACATCCAGAGCCTTTTCTATTTTCTGCAAAAATTTATATTCTGTTTTTTTGTCAATCATACTATCCCAAGATATATCCCAAAATTCTTCACGATCCATTAAATCGGATGAAATAATATTGGCTTTCAACCGTTTTAATTTGGCATTAAAATCCGGACATATCGGTTGTATGTCTTCAATCATTGCCACAACAGCCGGTTGACAAACACTTTGTAAAAATCTTTCAGACCAACATTTCATAAAACAGCATCTATCCTAACAAAACAGCAAATTAAATTTTGTCAAAGATTTTAATATATTTTTACAAAAAAGTCAAGTTTTATTTTCCGTATCCCAAATCTTTAAATCGTCTATTCACATCATAACGATTCAATCCGACACATCTGCCGGCCGGATATAAAACCAGCTTACGATACACGGCATCAATTTTATTTAGCACATTTTTTTGTTTTATTTGAGGATACAACGTCATGTAGTACGAAAAAAGACGCTTTAATGGTCTGTCCAACGTATTGTCCTCATCTAAAATGACAGAGGTCTGTCGACCTAAATAATCAAATATACTTTGAGTAAATTCATGAAAATAGCCATTTTCTTCCATTTTATCAATTATCTGGATAGCCGATAATTTTGGCGTTTTGTGTTTAACTATGTTCGCCTCTTGCAATTCGCCATAAACGTTTTCAGCAGCTAATCTAGCACCCAGTTCATCAAAAGTACTTTCCAAAAAAAATGCTTTTGGTGAAAATCCATACCGATTATTCTGACAAACGGCACTGTGTCTGGCATGTGCCATTTCATGGACGAATGTTTTTAAATAGTCTTGATTTTTAACCCATAATGTCGGATGTCTTGAGGAAATAGATAACATTTTTTCCGATGCCGAAAAAAATCCTCTGTCTTCTTGTGTCATGGCATACATATACACATCCAATGGCATATGGGATAATAATTCACGTCCGGACGGCACCCCTGCAATTTGTATCAATGCCTGTTTCATTTGCCGTAAACGATCTTGTTCCAATGCGGGCTTTGTTTCTTTTTGAGGAAATCGGCCATACCCGCATTCAAAAAAAATAGCGGTTAACTCCGACGATTCATGAACATTTTGTTTTAATTGATGCAATCGTTTTTGAAAATACGGTTCGGACAGCTCTCCGTGTATATATCGGTGAGCAGCGCCACTGAATGCATAATCAGAAACCTCAGCCAAAAACGTATCTGCAAATTTCGCCATGTAAATACTCCTGACGTATATTATATCACATTTTTTAATTTTTTGCACGCAAAACGGATTGACTTGAAAAAAAATCCCCTTTAATATTTAGAATATTATCATTTTATACAGGAGGAAAAAACATGGCATCAACAGGAAAAACAACCCCTAAACAGTATTGTCCGACTAAAAATCAAGAGGTTATTAAGTGGGTCGTTCAAATGGCGGAACTGACTGCTCCCGATTCGGTTTACTGGTGCGACGGAACAGAAGCCGAGTATAAAAAAATATGTCAAGAGTTGGTGGATAAAGGGACTTTTATTAAATTAAATCCCAAAAAAAGACCGAACAGCTATTTGGCCCGTTCCAATCCGAAAGATGTTGCCAGAGTTGAAGCCAGAACTTTCATCTGCTCAAAAAAACAAGCCGATGCCGGTCCAACTAATAACTGGGCAGACCCTAAAAAAATGAAACAAACGCTAAATGGTTTGATGAAAGGCTGTATGAAAGGCCGTACCATGTACGTCATTCCCTTTTCTATGGGGCCTTTGGGATCTAAAATTGCCCAAATCGGCGTAGAAATTACCGATTCGCCATACGTTGTTGCCAATATGCGTATTATGACACGTATGGGTAAAGAGGTATGGAAATACTTAGGGAATAAAAGCTTTGTAAAATGTTTCCATTCCGTTGGGGCTCCGCTTAAAAAAGGTGAAGAAGACGTCGCATGGCCATGCAATCCGGAAAATACATACATTACCCATTTCCCGGAAACCCGAGAAATTATTTCCTATGGTTCCGGATACGGTGGCAATGCGCTGCTCGGTAAAAAATGTTTGGCGCTCAGAATTGCCTCCACCATGGCACGTGATGAAGGATGGCTGGCTGAACACATGCTTATCGTCGGTTTGCAAAAAGGACAGGAAAAAACCTATATATGCGGTGCTTTTCCGTCAGCATGCGGCAAAACAAATTTGGCTATGTTAATTCCGCCGAAAGCGATGAAAGGATGGAAAGTATCCACAATCGGAGACGATATTGCTTGGTTAAAACCGGGTAAGGATGGCCGGTTATATGCCATTAATCCGGAAGCCGGTTTCTTTGGTGTTGCCCCCGGCACATCGATGAAAACAAATAAAAATGCGATGTTGTCTTGTCGGGCAAACACGATTTTCACAAACGTCGCCTTGACCGATGACGGTGATGTGTGGTGGGAAGGCATGACCGAAAAAGCCCCTAACCATTTAATCGATTGGCAAGGGAATGATTGGACTCCGAAATCCACAACACCGGCAGCTCATCCGAATTCCAGATTTACGGCTCCGGCCCGCCAATGCCCGATTATTGATGCAGAGTGGGAAAACCCGGCCGGCGTTCCGATTTCGGCATTCTTATTCGGCGGACGTTTAGCAACCAATACCCCTCTTGTATATCAAAGTTTTAATTGGCAACACGGTGTCTTTTTGGCCAGTACCATGGGGTCCGAAAAAACGGCGGCCGCCGAAGGAACAATGGGTGAAATCCGCCGTGATCCGTTCGCTATGTTGCCGTTCTGTGGCTATAATATGGGTGATTATTGGACACATTGGCTCAATATGGGCAGTAAACTGAAACACAAACCGCTTATTTTCCGTGTCAACTGGTTCCGCAAAAATAAAAAAGGCAAATTTATGTGGCCGGGATTCGGCGACAATATGCGTGTATTAGACTTTGTTGTCGGGCGTTGTAATGGCACAAAAACAGCGACAGAAACGGCCCTTGGTTGGATGCCCGTTTATAATCAAATGGATTGGAGCGGTTTAAAAATGAGCGAAAAAGAATTTGGTGCCTTAATGGCCGTTGATTCAAAATTGGCCTTACAAGATGTAATCGCTCAGCGGGAATACATCAACGGTTTTGATCGTCACCCAAGCGATTTTGATGCCGAACTGGATTTGTTGGAAAACAGATTGAAACGCATAAAGTAAAAAATCAAATGAACGCCCCACCATCCGGTGGGGTTTGTTTTAATCTTATCAAACGAAAAAGCCTTAAAATATACATTACTTAGCTGAACATCCTTGCCATCAAACATTGTACAAAAATGCAATTATAAAATTAAAAATATGTACACATACATTACAATATTATCCGTTTGACATTTAGCATATTTTCGGCTATAATTGCGCCCATAATTTAGTATAAGAGGAAAAAACTATGGTTAAAAATATCACGAATGACATTCGTAAAACATTTATCAACTACTTTCAAAAGCAAGATCACGTTATTGTGCCTGCTAGCTCTTTGGTGCCGAAAAACGATCCAACACTGATGTTTACCAACAGTGGCATGGTGCAATTTAAAAACTATTTTACTGGTGCCGAAAAACCACCTTTTCCAAGGGCCGCCACAATACAAAAAGCGGTTCGTGCTGGTGGTAAACATAATGACCTTGATAACGTGGGCTATACCCGTCGCCACCATACATTTTTTGAAATGCTGGGCAACTTTTCATTCGGTGATTATTTTAAGGAAAAAGCCATTTATTACGCTTGGGAGTTACTGACCAAAGAAATAGGATTGGATAAATCAAAACTCTGCGTCACCGTTTATCATACAGATGATGAAGCCCGCAATTTGTGGAAAAAAATAGCTGGTCTTAAAGATGAAGACATTATTCCGATTGCCACAAAAGATAACTTCTGGCAAATGGGTGATACAGGCCCTTGCGGTCCGTGCAGTGAAATTTTTTATGACCACGGTGAACACTATTGGGGGGGGCGTCCTGGAACACCAGAAGAAGACGGCGATCGTTTTATTGAAATTTGGAACTTGGTGTTTGACCAATACGAAGACTTACCAGATGGCAGCCGTATCGAAACGCCCAAAAAATCGATTGACACTGGCGCTGGCTTGGAACGATTAAGCGCCATTTTACACGGCACAAATGATAACTATGGTATTGAAATTTTAACTCAATTAATTGAAGGAGCTGCCTCTATTGCTGGCGTAGAACCTTACGGTGACCACAAAACCTCCTTACGTGTTATTGCTGATCACTTACGAGCCACTTCATTTTTATTGGCGGACGGCGTATTACCCTCCAATGAAGGACGTGGCTATGTGTTGCGTCGGATTATGCGCCGAGCCATGCGTCATGCTCATTTGATTGGTTGTCAAGATCCGTTGATGCATAAACTGGTTCCGTCTTTGGTGAAAACAATGGGTGAGGCTTATCCGGAACTCATAGTTAATCAAAAAATGATTGAAGAATCTTTGCGTTTGGAAGAAACAAGATTTAAACAAACCTTGGATGCCGGCTTAAAATTATTAGACGCCGAAACTGCCTCTATGGCCAGTGGTGATACCTTGGCCGGTGAAGTCGCTTTCCGTCTGTATGATACATACGGCTTCCCACTAGATTTAACGCAAGATGCTTTGCGTGGTAAAGGTATGACGGTGGATACGGCCGGTTTTGAAACGGCCATGGAAAAACAACGGGCAGAGGCCAGAAAATCTTGGGCCGGTTCCGGTGATGGAGCCGATGAAAAAGTATGGTTCCAAGTGGCCGAAAAAACGGGGGCTACCGAATTTTTGGGCTATAATGATACCGATGTTGAAAGCATGATTTACGCTGTGGTCAAGGATGGGGCTTTAGTGGAACAAGCCGGTGCCGGCGATACCGTTTCTGTCGTTGCCAATCAAACACCGTTCTATGGTGAAATGGGTGGTCAAGTTGGCGATACCGGAACGATTAAAACAAATGGCGCCACCATTACGGTTACCAATACGTTGAAAAAGGCCGGTGGTGCTTTGACGGTTCATATTGGCACGGTTGACAGCGGCACTGTTAAAATCGGTGATACCGGTGTCTTTAGCATTGATAACGACAGACGTTTTAACATTCGGGCACATCACTCGGCTACTCACTTATTGCAATCTGCTTTGCGTCAGGTTTTAGGTGACAGTGTACATCAAAAAGGGTCTATGGTTTCGCCGGATTTATTCCGTTTTGACTTTACCTATAATAAGGCTATGACAACCGATGAAATCAGACAAGTTGAAGCGTTGGTCAACGATATGATTTTGAAAAATGTTGCCGTTACAACCGATATTATGACACCGGATGAAGCCGTCAAGATGGGGGCGATGGCCTTGTTTGATGAAAAATATGGCGATACGGTTCGGGTTGTTTCCATGTGTGATGGAGACACGGTTTTATCTCGTGAATTGTGTGGTGGAACTCACGCCAGAGCCACAGGCGATATCGGATTATTCCATATCGTCAGCGAAAGCGCCGTTGCTGCCGGTGTTCGCCGGATTGAGGCCGTGGTCGGTCGCCCGATGCTGAATAAAATGAATGAAATGAGCCAAATGCTCGGCGAAATGCTCAATTTGACACGTTCTACGTCTGTGGCCGATTTGCGCAGTAAAGTTGAAAATGCCATAGAATCTAAAAAGAAAATGGAACGTGAAATTGCCGATTTGCGTCGTCAAGTGGCTTTAGGGGGCAGTTCTGCCAGTGCCGAACAAGACTATAAAGTCGTCAATGGTGTTAAGGTTATGGGTAAAATCTTACATGATGTACCGGCTAAAGAGCTCAAACCGATGGTGGACGAGTTCAAAAAGAAAATCGGCTCCGGCATTGTGGGGGCTTTTGGCACATATGAAGGAAAAGTATCCATCGTTATCGGTGTTACACCGGATTTAACGGATAAATACAATGCCGTTGATATGGTGAAAGCGGCCGCTCAAATCGTTGGTGGTAACGGCGGTGGCGGTCGTAGCGATATGGCTCAAGCCGGCGGTACAAATCCGGATAAAATTTCCGAAGCCGTTGCGTTTTTAAGCACGATG
>JAZKXP010000035.1:0-4300 GCA_045611665.1 Alphaproteobacteria bacterium
TACGGCATTCGAATCAGCGGGGTTCCCGCCCGAGTGTGCAAAATGGTTGGTGATGCCTTAAAACCCATGGCCTCGGTTTATGTAAATGATGATGAACATATCACCGAAGAAGACCCGTGCGACGAATCGGACAACAACACCATGGAATTTTATTTTGAACCGATAACAACTGAATTTGGCGAATGTAAAACGGATGCCGATTGTGGAACCGATAAATATTGCGATATGGGATTGTGTTTTAATGGCAACAAGCCAGAGGTTTCTGCCAATATCATGGGTGGAACATGTACCTCGGACGCGGATTGTAACCAGTGGTGGACAGGTACCAATTGTGCCTATTGTGATGCCACCTATGGATGTGTAGAAGATTTTTCCAGACATAATAAATCTTGTACCTTAACAGATGGCAATGTTGCTGGTAAATGTGGCGGGGGTCAATGTAACCCATCCGGTTGCACATATGATACGAATAAATGCGGTAAGAAAGAATATTGTGCCAGTCCGAATACATATGCTACATCCAATTGTAAAGCCTTCTACTATGAAGAAACAGGTATGTGTGTACCTGTAAATACGACTTTCTCTAAAATTCCTGGAACCGAATATTATATCTCCAATGGCCCTATCAGTTGGTGGGATGGTGATGCCGGTTGTAAGGCTTTGGGTTTTGATGGTATGGCAGAAACATCTGATTTGATTAACGGTTGGAATGGCGGGTATGATTCGAATCCTCATGATTTTACAGATCTCGGTCAAACTATACGAACCCATTTGAGTACAAGTTATAAGGTTTGGACAAGTAATATAAGTGCTAGTTCTTGCCGGGCAAATCGTGTTTCCCTGAGCGATGGCAGGGTTGAATACAGCTATGCCGACACTTACTCCCTTAACTACTGTGCTGTGTGTAAACCAAAATAATTTTATTTCTAACAGTTCATAGACATAAAACGCCCCAAACAAGGGGCGTTTTTTTGAGTCACCTATCGCATCGGATTATTCCTTCACCCCTAAATAATACCACTCGGCTCCGATTTGGGCGTTGGCATTAGGCAATAAAATATATCCGCCATAAGGGGCATACAAAACCTCACCATCATCATATTCAGCAATTTTTTGCCCGCCGGATATGAGGTCCAAATGTTTAAAATCTTGACATAACTGTCCGGATTTGTTTTTAACGATATAGTCCGTCAAACGAATAGAGGTTTTAGGGGGTATTTGTGCTATCGTTCCGTCAATCATACCTAAATGAATTAACGTATTGATAATGGCTTCGTACGCCACATCTGTTGCCTCGGGTTCTTTATGATAACCACATTCCAATGTAATCCCCGTTTTTTGATATTCATGAGCACACCGTTCGGTTGAATAATCGGAAATTTGACTACCGTCTGCATAAATTTCCGGCCATCCCAATAAAACATACTTAACATCTATGGCATCAATTAAGCCCTTATTTTCCGATGTCGGATAATCACAAAAGGCAAACGGAACATCACCTTTTGAGTGGGTGGAGTGCAAATCCAACAGCACATCACACTCTTTAATTAAAGGAACAATTTCATTGGCCAAATGTTGTTCGTACGAACTTGGATTTTCATGTATTCGTATGACTCGGTTTAAATTTTCATCAATTTGACGAATATCTTTTTGACACGCTTGCATATTACAAATCGGCACAAAGGTCAAGCGCCCACTTTTTAAATGAATTTGATAAGTTTGAATCGCATCAATTATTTTAAAGATGGCATTAGGGCCAGCGACTTCATTTCCGTGTATTGCCCCCAGCACCAACAAATGAGGCCCCGAAACACCGCTATCAAATGTTATTTTTTCAATCATGACAATCATCCTTAGGTAAATAACTTAAATCCGTTTTTAATACATTGCATGCCACCTTATGCCCCATATGAACACAGTATTCTAAGGGCTGATTTTGATGATAGGCGAATAAAAAACCGGCTGCGAATCCATCCCCTGCCCCATTGGTATTAATAAAATCATCTAAGGGCATTAACGGATAAAATGTGTCCATGTCTTTGGAAAAAATATTAACACCTTGACCGCCACACGTTTTAACACACAAGGTGTGTGTTAAATCGCTTGAAGATATATTCAGCTCATTAAATTCAAATTCATTACCAAATATAATATCTATAGACGGCAATAACCGTAAAATCAAATCTCGACTGTGTTTCACACAATGCACATCCGATAAAGTAAAATAATTTTTAACGCCTTTGCCTTTGGCCCGCCTAATAACATCAGCGACCAAATCTGCCCGGCGTTTTAACATATATCCTTCCGTTAAAACAGCGTGCGTATTTTGCAAAATATCATCTTGAATATCAGTCGGCATTAATAACAAGGACGCACACGCTCTGGCACACTGAGTTCTGTCTTTATCGGCATGAACCATAACAACACTACATCCCGTGGGTTCTTGCTGTGTTTGATATAAGTGCGATACCACTCCATAATCTTGTAAACTGCGTTTGAAAAATGCGCCGTCTTCGTCTTGGCCAACCATGCCGACAAAACCGGTTTTAGCCCCCAATAAAGCCATAGACCGAACGGTATTCGCCGCCGAACCACCCGCATAGTCGGCCAAAGCCGTTTTGGTTCGTAAATAAGAGTGTTCTTCGGGCGTGGCCTCAAAAAATAATCCCTTAACGGGCAAAATTTTTTGCATCACTTCGTCTGTTTCATCAAAGGCGATTACCTTATCAACAATGGCATCTCCAACGGCTAAAATATCTAACATAGGCATCCTTTCTTTATACTAATTATTATGCATAAGATTTTATTAAATGTCCAATGAAATTTTTTCATTGAATTATGTATCAAAAAGGATATAATCAAGTCATCATATTTTTCAGGAGATAAAAAATGGGAATTATCGGCATCATTGTTATTTTGGGATTATGTTTTTTATTGTCCAATAACCGAAAAAATATCAATTACCGTACCGTTTGCGTCGGGTTGATTTTACAGTTTTTAATCGCCTTTTTTGTCTTAAAAACCACCATAGGACAAAGTATTTTTAAATCTTTGGGAAACGGCATTCAAAAAATACTCCATTTTGCCGTTGAAGGCGGTAATTTTGTCTTTGGATTTTTAACCGACAGACCCGAAAAATTAACCGAAGTGTTAGGAGCCGGTGCCGATTTTGTGTTTGCCCTCACCTTAATCCCCGTTTTAATTTTTGTGATGGTTTTGGTGAATATGTTATACTACTTTGGCATTATGCAACGGGTGATTTTATTCTTTGGCAAAGGCATGTATAAACTCATGAATATTACCGGTGCTGAAGCTGTATCAAATATTGCCAGCGCCTTTATCGGACAAGTTGAAGCTCAAATGCTGATTAAACCACATCTGAAAAAAATGAGTTTGTCGCAATTATTGTCCTCTATGACCGGGTCTTTGGCCTGTATTTCTGGCAGTATTATGGCCGTTTATATTGGCATGGGCGTACCGGCGGAATATTTGTTGGCAGCCAGTTTTATGGCGGCCCCCGGTGCTTTAGTGGTGTCAAAAATCGTTTTTCCTGAAGATAAAAAGATGGGAAGACAAGAAGATTTTTCTCTGACAGATGAAAAAGTCGGCGTTAATTTAATTGATGCAATTGCAAGTGGTGCCAGTACGGGATTAAAAGTAGCATTAAACATTATTGCTATGTTAATCGGATTAATTGCCTTGATTGCTTTATTTGATTATTTGTTGAGTATTTTTGGGGCATTTTTGGTCAGCTATTTAGGCGTTCCCGCCAAAATCGGCGTATTAAATATTGCCGACCTATCTTTAAGCGGTATTTTAGGCGTCATCTTTTCGGGATTTGCTTTCTTGTTGGGCGTACCGGTTCATGAAATCATTACCGTTGGGTCATTAATGGGTGAAAAGTTGGTCTTTAATGAATTCATTGCCTATATGCACATGACGGGTTTAGAAACACCTCTATCCGCCAAAGCATTTATTATTGCGTCATTTGCCTTATGCGGATTTGCGAACTTTGGCTCTATTGCCATGCAAATCGGAGGTATCGGCGAATTAGAACCTTCCCGAAAACAAGATTTGGCTAAATTAGGATATAAAGCTTTGGTATGCGGGACATTAACATCCTATATTTCGGCAGCCATCGCTGGTTTATTATTGTAGAAAGGAAAAAGCATGAAACAAAATACTGTCGTAGAAATGAACAATAATGATGTGTGTTTTCAAACACCGGACAAACGACGTTTTCGTTTGAGAGCGGCCGGTATCATTATTGAAGACGGATGTATTTTATTTGCCACAAATG
>JAZKXP010000036.1:0-12239 GCA_045611665.1 Alphaproteobacteria bacterium
CTGAGGGAGAATATTGTTATAATGATACGTGTTCACGGTGTGCTCACGGATATACGGAAAACACAAGTGGGGTTTGTACCTCTTGCAACTTTACAAGACGTACGGATTTAACGCAAGAAAATTGCCACCGGTGCGGGAATACAATGTTTGGTTTTCACCCTCATTTGGGAAGTAGTACGAATTGTCTGTATTGCTCTAACATGAATATTTCCGGCAAGAGTAAAGACTATTGTCAAAGATGTATGGCAGTCGATTCAAATGTCGTATATATAGGAAATGCCTGTACTAATTGTAAAAATGCTTTTCGGTATCATGCTGATATAACTCAAGAGGAGTGTCAAACATGTGCCGAAATTAACGGAAATGGACAATTTGTTTGGTATCCGAAAAATTTAACAGATAAAAAAGGATTATGTATCAATTGTAATCGTGTCGTAGAACTTGCTGCGACTGCAAACAGTGATAACAGCGCTTGCATTTGTCCGGAAAACTATTTTTTTGTTATGGACTATCCCTATGCGGCCTGTTGGCCTTGTTCTGCATCAAGAGAAGATATCAGTGTTTCAAAAACAGAATGTGATAAGTGTTCAAATCGTTATTTTTCCGGAAGCAATGACAGATGGGGAACTTGTGCACATTGCCAGGCCGGTCAAATTAAATCCGCCGATGGCAGGTCGTGCATAGATGCTCCGGTAGAATGATTTAATCCCCACTTTGGCGGTGGGGATTTTCATTATTTGAACATCGAGTTGAAGAGTGTATCCAATTCATTTAAATTTAAGTTGGGAGAGGGTGGAACAAACGTATCAAAGTTTGCGCCATTCTTGGTGGAATTTAAAAATCCCGAAAGGGCGTTTATATCCAACGGAAATACGGGAAAGCCTCCGATGGTCAACCAACCGTCATTTTCGGCTAATTTTAAGTTTTGAGGGCCGTTAGATAAAAATAATGAACTGATAAATTCCATATTTTGTGGAATGTATGGCTTTAAAAAATTGGCTAAATTTTGCGTGTTCATATCGGCCGAAAATTGATGAGTGTTTGTGTTGTACCACCCATTTAAATCGGCGGTTAAATCGGCAGATTTTAGTTTAAGTTTTTGAACATTGAGAGTGTCTTCATTTAACATCGCATTGATTGTAATATCGGAAGGTTGAGACTCTAAGGATTTAATTTCGACACTCATCGGCCACTTATAAGGGACCTCAACAGCCACGGTTCCGCCATGAAATTCTTTATCTAATAAACGAATATACAAATTTTTGATTTGCAAACAGGGTCTCAGCCAACATGTATCTTCGGCTTTGTCAAAACGAACGGTTAAATAGGGTGTATCAATTGTTTTCAAATAGGTATTAAGTGTTCCGGTTAATATGGGCATCAGAGCCATTTTTGCTCCCCATAAAGCCCCTAAACCCAATGTCGCCAAAATACACAAAAAAATGATGATTTTTTTCATATCAGATACATTAACCGAAAAAACTTTTCTTGACAAGTAAAAAATATTGGCGTAAACTTGAGGTCACCTTTGGGGATATAGCTCAGCTGGGAGAGCGCTGCGTTCGCAATGCAGAGGCCGGGGGTTCGATCCCCCCTATCTCCACCAATGATATTAAAAAACAGCCCGAAATGGCTGTTTTTTAATATCCAATCAATGAGACTGTTTGAGAACGGCAAGCCACTGCGCCGCCGTTAGAAAAGTAAGTTAAGAATTGGCCAGCCCGAAATGGCTGTTTTTTTATAGTATATAGACCGCTCAATCTTTGTTTGACATTGGTAAAACTTAATGTTATAAATAGGTTATTCCCTAAAAAGATAAGTAAGGAGTTTTTGATGAGAAAAATATTAAATTATATCGTAAACGGTCGAGGCCGCGGTTTAAAATACTTAATGCTGTTTTGTTTTTTGATGTGTGTCATTGGCGGAGGCATATTATACAATTCTGCCTTTAAACGGATAGAATCGGATATACAACTTCAAACAGTATTGAAACAAATGCCGACTTTGACGGTTGAAGGCGGAAAAGTTGTTCGTCCGGAAAATACGTATTTATTTATTCCATTTGTTGACGGTTTTTCCGATGGAGTTGTGATTGATACGCGACCGGATGCGACTCCGGATCTTAATTTTAACAACGGGATATATATAACAACCGATAAGCTGTATGTAAAAGCGATGGAAGGCGTTACCGATGGCGTTCAGGTGTTTAGCTGGTCTGATGTCGGCACGGCTGTCATTGACCGAGCTTTTTTGGATAAAATAGTTTCCGGTATCGTTATGGTCAGCGTCATTGCCGTTTTTTGTGTATTCTTAGTCGTGTTGTGGATTGGATTTTTATGTATGTCAATCACGACGGGGATATTCTTTTGGGTTCTGGGTACCAAAATGTCAAAAGGAACAACTGTGCGAGCTTCGGTTGTTTCTTGGATGAGTGTGGTAACAATTAATTTTGTTTTATTATTTTTGGGCATAACCGTTCAAAGTATTCCAACGCTGTTTGCAATAGGTGTTGTATTGGCAATCGGATTGGTGTTTATCGCTTTAAAACGTGTACCGGTGAATACTGTATCAACGCCGTCCGGTAAAACATTTTTTGATACAACGGCTCCTACACCGGAGGATGACAAAGCTGTTGTTAACACCCCCGTAAAGAGGGAACAAAAAACACAGCCGGTTAAGGTTGCTTCTCGGAAAAAGGCAGTTAAGCTTGTGGAAAAACCCAGACGGGAACCCGCAAAAAAAACAGTTAAAAAATAACAAAAACGCCCATCATATCGGTGGGCATTTTTTTTGATTTTTTTTGTATTCATGAATTAAGAGGATGCCCTGACGGGCGGGGTTTCTCGCCGATACTCTGGAAGTATCGGCGAAAGACAAAAGCCCGTTTTAAAAGCCGGCCGCCAATAATCAAATAATTAACATTGAAAAGCGGGGGAAAACAACTACCTACACACTGCGAGGATGTCGCTGGCGTGACGGTAGCCGTAGTTTTCGATGAAACCGTCCGTGCCGACGGAGAACGCGTGACAGCCAATATTTGTCAAGTCTTTCGTCCATATATAGTGGTAACCTTCTAACTCGCTTGCCAAAGCCTCCAGCAAGGCTGTTTTTGTGTGCGTGCCGGTACTACTACCGTCCCAACCGCTGACCAGGTCTTCAACACCAATTAATCCATCGCGTCCCAACGCCTTACACGCTGCGTCTGCATCCCACCAACTCATGGGATTGTTGGATACGTAATATGTTTTACCGTCTGCAGCCAGTGTATAAGAGGTAAAATCTAAATCCTTACATACTTGAAGATGGGCGGTTGTACAGCTGATATTTAAATCACCACAAAATTGATTGTCCGTACATTTATCACAAGTCGGCAAACACTTACCACCTGAGCAATATCCCGTATAACCATCCGATGAACACTCAATTCCCCCTTCAGATGGGAAACAAGTGCCACCTAAATTGGTCATACACTCTGCGTCATATCCATTCGTTTCACACACAGATGAATCCCCTGGGGTGACGCAGGCCCCCTCCATACAATACCCTCTCTGTCCGTCTTTGGTACATTGAAATCCTCCTAGGTTCACCATTAAATAATGGCTAGAATCCAATGGCTGACACTCTCCATCTATATTCAGATGACATTCTGCACATGTCGTTCCACTCTCCTCAATACAGCCCGTACCTCCATAGATTTCTCCACAATATCCCTTGGTGCCTTGATCGGTTGTGCAGACAAAATCGCTGATATTTTCTGCCATCTCAAGTAGAGAAACACAGGTTTTCGATTGAAAATTGCATTTTTGACAATCACCACAGACAACATCGCCACATGTTTTATCTTCTTTCGGTGGCACATCCGGATTATTTTCTCCATCAGTTGGATTATCATCCACGTAAAACACCATTGTGTTGGTGTCACCGCACACGTCATCGTCTGTTGGTGCATCGTGTTCCGTGGCTCCGATTTTGATGGTCACTTGATTAATCATCCCATCAAACACCATTTCGCAAATGCGTTCGGGGACATTATCTACTTGAATGCCGATGGTTTCGTTTTCTAAACCGATGGTGTATCCGCCGGCTGTTGTAGTTGGCCAACCGTCTAAGCTCGCATCCCCCGTTCTGTCAAATTGAGCAATGACGTCTACCGACCTCAGCATTACATCATTCATAATCGTATTCGCACGGTATTTATCCATTCCGTAACTGTATCCTGCGATAGCGCCAACAGACAGGACGCCGATAATCGCCAAAGTGCCCAGCATTTCCACCATAGAACGACCGGAGTCATAATGTTTCATCGTCATAAATTCCCTTTCTTGTCCATTACGTTAAAACAAAAACCACTTAAAAAAGTGGCTGGAAGTTGAAGACTATTGAAGAGAATAGTGTGGCATATTCGGCATTTCTGCCTATTTTGCCGCCCTCCAGCCAACGCTGGAAAGCGTATATTTTTCGTCCGTCTTCGGACGCTCTTCAACAAGGTCTTCACACCTCGAGGCAGAATAACTGCCCTGAATACAAGCATATCAAATATTACATCCTAATGCAATACTTTTATTATGCAAAAACACAGTGATATTTATAAATGGGTTTAATTGCGTTCAATCAAGCAGGCATCGCCGTATGAAAAGAATCTGTAATTATGTTGTATGGCATAGGCATAGGCCATTTTCATGGCTTCAATACCGGCAAAGGCGCAGACCAACATAAATAACGTTGAGCCGGACAAATGAAAATTTGTAAACATGACATCAATAAATTTAAACCGGTATCCTGGGGTAATAAAAATAGAAGTTTCACCCGCAAACGGATGTAAAATGCCCTTTTCATCGGCTGCCGATTCCAATAATCTGAGCGATGTTGTGCCAACGGATATAATACGACGCCCTTCACGTTTTGCTTGATTTAAACGCTGGGCCACATCCGGTGTAATAACCCCAAATTCGGCATGCATTTTATGGTTATCCGTATCATCCACTTTAACGGGCAAAAAAGTACCCCCGCCAACGTGCAACGTGATAAATTCTCTGGCGATACCCATGTTATCCAATCGGTCAAATAAAGCGGGCGTAAAATGTAAACCGGCCGTCGGTGCCGCCACAGCTCCTTCGTGGGTGGCATAAATGGTTTGATAGTCGGCCTTATCCGATTCTTTTCCGCCACGTAAGCGTTTAATATAAGGGGGCAAAGGCATTGTCCCGACTTCATGTAAAGCCGTCATTAAATCGGCCCCGCTTTTGTTAAAATGCAATATAACCGGTCCTGTATCCATTTTGTGCATAACGGTAGCATTAAAATCATCGGCCAAAGTAATGATATCGCCTTGTTTAAGGCGGCGTGAATTTTTAATCAGTGTTTCCCAATCGGATAAGTTTAATTGTTTAAACAGAGTGATTTCGATGTTGGCTTCGCCTCGTTTGCCATATAATCTGGCCGGAATGACCTTAGTGTCATTAAAAACCAACACATCTGTCGGACGTAAGATTTTATCCAAATCGGCAACGGTTAAATCCGTTAAAGTCGGTTGATTATCGCATACCCGAATATGTAATAATTTAGACGAATCTCTGGGATTTGCCGGCGCATTGGCAATGTGACTTTCGGGTAAATCAAATGTAAAAATATCTGTTTTCATACGGTCTCCCCACTATGCCGGACGACAGACGATAAGACCGGATACATTTTTCATTTTTTGGCAATAATCGGCAATAGTTCCGTCGTGCATAACTACTTTCCCAAGCAGTGAGGAGGCATGAATAAATGTCATTCCAGCCTTTGTTTTATGGGCAATCCCAACATGTGCTGTGTCTAATCCGATAGCATTTGTGGTAAAAAAGACAATATCGCCGTCTTTGATTTTTTTGATGGCTCGGTCAAAACGATAAGGCGGAATCATGAAAAACGGATGGGCGGACAAGATTTTTTCCGTATGTGCTATTTTCTTAATATGAGCCCCGACCAATCTGGGATACAACATCGTATGAGTTGTCATAAAGTTAATTTCTTTGGTAACTTCAATTCCTTTTAAATCGGCGGTAATGTTTTTTAAGATTCCCTTTTGTTCATTATCGTGAATCCAATCCAAGGCATAGTGTAATCTGGATGAAAAACCGTCTTTTTTGCCACCCCGATAGCGAATGTATTCCAATGTTTCGGCAACGCTTTTACGTTTCTTTTTGGCATAAACCATAGCCAGACACATTTCAACCAATGTCATGCAATCAAACACATCTGTGCGAAAGACAAGACGTTCCACGGCTCCGGTATCCAACGTACCGCCTTGATAGGGGATATCAATAAAAGTCATAGCAGTTTGATCTAAAGCACTCATTATTTATCATCTCCGATTTTTAAAGCATTAATAAAGGCCGTTTGTGGAATTTCCACATTACCGAATTGACGCATACGGCGTTTCCCTTCTTTTTGTTTTTCCAACAATTTGCGTTTACGTGTAATATCACCGCCATAACATTTAGCCGTCACATCCTTACGGAAAGCGGAAATATCTTCACGGGCAATAATTTTGCCGCCGATACTGGCTTGAATTGGGATTTTAAATTGATGTCTGGGAATGAGGTCTTTTAATCGTTCACAAATTTGACGGCCACGACGTTCGGCTTGACTGCGGTGAGCCAAAAAGGCCAAAGCATCAACCGGTTCGCCGTGTACCATAATGGTGACACGAACTAAGTCACTGGCTTCATATCCGACCACATCATAATCAAAGCTGGCATACCCACGAGAAATGGATTTTAACCGGTCATAAAAATCAAACACGATTTCATTAAGCGGTAAATGATACACAACCATGGCTCGATTGCCGACATAGGTCAGTTCTTTTTGAACACCACGGCGTTCGGTACACAGCTGTAAAATACCGCCTAAATATTCATCCGGTGTCATGATGGTCGCCTTAACCCAAGGTTCTTCAATTGTTTTGATGCTGGTAACATCCGGCATATCGGCAGGATTGTGTAATTCCAACATTGTCCCATTCGTTAAGTGCATTTTGTAGGCCACAGATGGCGCCGTTGTAATCAAATCCAAATTAAATTCTCTGGACAGTCGTTCCTGGATAATTTCCATGTGAAGCAATCCCAAAAATCCGCAACGGAACCCTTGTCCGAGTGCCATGGATTTATCCGGTGTAAAGACAAAACTGGCATCATTGAGTTGTAATTTGGCGAGTGCCTCTTTCAATGCTTCATAATCACTGGCGTCAACCGGGAACAGTGAGCAAAAAACAACCGGTAAACTCGGTTTAAAGCCCGGTAACGGTTCGGCTGTCTGTTTTTTGGCATCTGTCAGCGTATCACCAACTTTTGTTTCACCAATGGATTTAATGTTGGCAATGATAAAGCCCAGTTCGCCGGCTTTCAGCTCATTTGTATCCACCATTTTAGGGGTAAAATAACCGACACGGTCGATTTTGTGGGTTGTGCCGGCACGCATCATGCGCATTTCCATACCTTTTTTCAAAACGCCATCCATAATGCGGACTAAAACGATAATGCCTAAATACGGATCAAACCAAGAATCCACTAACATGGCTTTAAGTGGAGCATTAACATCACCGGTTGGGGCCGGTAAACGAGTGACGATTGTTTCCAACACCTCATCAATACCAATACCGGTTTTTGCGGAAATAAGCGGAGAATCCGATGCATCAATGCCAATCACATCTTCAATTTGAGCCTTAACTCTGTCTGGTTCGGCGGCGGGCAAATCAATTTTATTGATAACGGGGACAATTTCATGATCGGCCTCTAAGGCTTTATACACATTTGCCAGTGTTTGAGCCTCAACCCCCTGTGAAGCATCTACAACCAATAACGACCCTTCGCAAGCGGCCAATGACCGGCTGACTTCATATCCAAAGTCCACATGTCCCGGTGTGTCAATTAAGTTGAGAACATAATCTTGTCCGTCTTTGGCATGGTAATTTAACCGAACGGTTTGTGCTTTAATCGTAATGCCTCGTTCCCGTTCAATGTCCATATTATCCAACAGCTGTTCTTTCATTTCACGATCGGTAATGGCGCCACATATTTGAATCAGACGGTCTGCGAGCGTGGATTTGCCGTGGTCAATATGGGCCACGATTGAAAAATTACGAATGTGGTTTAAATCTGTCATGCTTATTCCTTATGCTTTATTTTTGGGCGTATCATACACGAAATACATAAAAAAATCAAGTGTTGATTAAAAAATGCCAAAACCGGATAAAAATGATTGCAAAATGGGAAAAAAATGCTTATGATGGCCATATCTTCAATTTAATGTAAAGGAGTATAACTATGAAGAATATCGGTGAATTAATGCGTAAAGCTCAACAAGTACAGACGCAAATGGGGGCGTTGCAAACCAAAATGGAACATTTGGAGTTTACGGGGGAATCTGCCGGCGGTGCTGTGTCTGTGACGATGACCGGTAAAGGGGTGGCTACTGCCGTTAAAATCAATCCGTCTGTATTAGATGATGTGGAAACTTTGGAAGATTTGGTAATGATAGCCATTAATGAATCAAAAAATAAATCTGAAGACTTTTTAAATTCTGAAATGGAAAAAATGCAAGCATCTTTGGGGCTTCCAAAAGATTTTAAAATGCCCTTCTAAAAATCCGTTTTAAAGGGTAATTAACGGCGGGGATAACTCGCTTATGTATGTCAAAATACATGTCGCTTGTCATTCCCTTGTTTCTTTCCTCTTTTTGGGTAGAAAGTCTAGAGGGCAACAAGCCCTCTTTTGATTAAGGATAAATATGGCATCATCAGAAATTGAACAAGCTATCGCTTTATTGTCAAAATTGCCAACGTTGGGGCCGCGTTCGGCCAGACGGGCAATTTTATTTTTACTGACAAAAAAACAAACGCATTTTGCCCCCTTAATTGAGGCACTTAAAAATGTACACGATAACATCAAAACATGTCCCGAATGCGGTAATATGGATACGTCAGTGCCCTGTGCCGTTTGTTCGGATATATTGCGTCAAAAATCGCTGGTGTGTGTGGTGCAAGATGTGGCCGATTTGTGGGCCTTGGAACGGGCAGGTGCTTTTAAAGGTGTTTATCATGTTTTGGGTGGTGTTTTGTCTGCTTTGGACGGCATCGGGCCGGATGAGTTGGAAATTGATTCGCTGGTTCGTAAAGTTGAAACAGGAGCTGTATCCGAAGTGATTTTGGCTTTGCCTGCAACGGTGGAAGGTCAAACAACGGCCCATTACATTTCTGACAGATTAGCAGGTAGTGGTATCAAAATTTCGGCATTGTCTCGTGGGGTGCCGGTTGGTGGCGAGTTAGATTATTTGGATGACGGAACGCTTCAAATGGCTTTTAAAGCTCGCCGAGAGATTTAAAAACTTTTGAAGTTGAAGGATGGTGCAGATGTCAGTACAATTAAAAGTAATGTTATTGAGTGTTATTTTTATTATGGGGTATGCCAATTTATCCTATGAGCTGATTGTTTTGCGTCAATTAATTAATTTTATCGGATCAAATACGCTGATTACATCGATTATTATGGCTTCCATTATGTTTTTTTTGTCGGTTGGGTATTATTGGGGGTCGGTTGTTCGGTTTAAAGGTCGTAAAATACGACGCAGTATTTTAAAAAGTATTTGGCTATTGGCCGTTTGGTATATGTTTTCTTCGTCCTATATCGTTATGACCCTGTTTTTTTATGGGCTGAACCATATCACGCATTCTCCGCTGATTGCGACATTTATTTTTAGTGGTTTGTTCTTAATTATTCCATCTGTCGTTTCCGGATACATCACGACAGCTATCAGCCGTATATTACACCACAATCATTCGGATTATACCGGGCGATTTATGGCTGTTGATACATTGGGCAGTGTATTGGGCTCTTTATTTACCACGTTAATTTTTATGTCCTATTTGGGAGTGTCACACACCATTTTAATTCTTGTTTTATCGGTGGCCTTATGTGTTTGTTTACTGGTTCGTAAGCGTTCTTTAATGCGTGCCCTTGTCGGTTTGTTTTTTATCGGTTTGTGTGGTTATGGA
Organism: Alphaproteobacteria bacterium; assembly: GCA_045611665.1. GTDB lineage: Bacteria > Pseudomonadota > Alphaproteobacteria > CAAHEQ01 > UBA3637 > UBA7488. The sequence continues at coordinate 10,031 of JAZKXP010000036.1, forward strand.
TTGAACAAATTCCATGACGTGGTTTTTGACGGTGTTTTGATTAAGGATGATGCCCGCTCTCGCATAGAAATTTTTTCAGATGATGATAATCGGTCGAGATTGTTAAAGATGAACGGTCAAAATGCATCAAAGATATCCGATAATTCGAACCTAATGTTCCCTTATATTCGGCATATTGAAAACACGATTATTAAAAAATTACCGTCTGACAGAATACATGATATTTTAATTTTGGGGGCCGGAGGTTTTACCATCGGATTAAATGATCATACGAATTTATACACCTATTTAGATGTTGAACCGCAACTAAAGCACATCAGTGAAAAATATTTTTTGAAACATAAATTGAAAGACAATAAACGGTTTATTGCACAGGATGCTTATTTGTACATGTTGACGGATAAACGCAAATATGATGTGATAGTTTTAGATGTTTATTCTTCGCATCGTGATATTCCGGTGAATTTCGTCAGTTATGATTTCTTTAAAATGATTAAGGATCATTTGAAACCGGGTGGGATTATGACGGCAAATATTATTACCTCACCTGATTTTTCAAATGTGTTTTCAAAGCGGATAGACAATACATTGAGAGTTGTTTTTCCGCAGTATTTAACGCGTCAGGTTGTTCGGCCGTTCTCAGAAGAAGAATTGACGAATATTGTCTATACTTATTATCATTATCCGGAAGATACAACCATTTATACAATTGATAAAAGTTCCGCAGTTTACGGCCAGTTTTGACATTTGGTAATAATTTAAAATTTTATATTGTTTTTTCTTGCTCTTTAATTAAAAATATGCTAAATATTTGAAATAATAATTCAGGAGTCTTTATGGAACGGTTGAAAAGCGCATTAAATGTTTTGGAAGGGGCGGTTATCCGATTGGAAAGTGCCGTGCATCAATCCAAAAAGAAACAAGCAAATGCTGCTGAGCAGATTATGAATTTAAAAAATGTGATTAAAACGACTTATGACCGTTTGGATAAAGCCGTTGCCGATTATAAAAAGGGGGGCGAATAAATGGCTGTTGTTTCCTTGAAAATCGGTGGGCGTTTTTATAAATTTTCCTGTAATGACGGGCAAGAGGCTCATATGCGGGAGTTGGCCGATGGGTTGGATAAAAAGGCCGAACAACTGTTGAAAAATATCGGTTTTATGCAAGAAGGTCAACTACTGGCTATGATTTGTTTGTTGTTAGCTGAAGAAAAGGCACAATTACAAAAAAATACAGAGGTTGTCAGCGGCGTTCCGGTAGAGGTTCAGGATAAATTGGTAGAGGCTATCTCTCATTTGGCTGTTAAAATTAATGTATTGGCCGAAAATTTAGAGCAAGAATAGGTTTTTGATGAAGATTTTGTTTTGTGGTGATGTGGTGGGGAAATCCGGCCGAAAAATGGTTTTAAACTTAGTGCCGGTTTTGCGAGAAAAAATGAATTTAGATGCGGTTATCGTTAATGGAGAAAATGCGGCTCACGGATTTGGATTGCTGCCGAGAATGTATGATGAGTTTTTGGCTCATGGGGCAGATATTGTGACGCTTGGTAACCATTCATTTGATAAAAAAGAAATTTTTACAATTTTGGATTCGGCCGATTTTTTAGTGCGTCCGTTAAATTATCCGGAAGGTACTGCCGGCCACGGATATTGCATTAAACGTTTGGCGAACGGTAAGCGTTTAGCTGTGGTACAATTATTGGGTAAATTGTTTATGCGCCAATACGATGATCCGTTTGAAACGATGGATAAATGGATTAATGCCCATCAAGGTGAATATGATATTTTGGTTGTTGATTATCATGCCGAAGCCACGGCTGAAAAAGTGGCATTCGGATGGAAGATGAATGGTCAGGCAACTTTAGTTGTTGGTACGCATACACATATTCCGACGGCTGATGCACATGTATTAGATGGTGGAACGGCATATATGACGGATGTTGGAATGTGTGGCGATTATGCATCTGTTATCGGTCAAAAGGTAGATTGTTCGCTTAGTCGTTTTAAAGTCGGTGAAAAAATTCAACGTCTTGATCCGGCTGAAAAAGAAGGGACTTTTTGTGGAGTAGTAGTTGAAATTGATGATGAAACGCATCGGGCAACAAAAGTTTTTCCGGTTCGTATCGGTGCCCATCTTGAAAATACACACGAAATATGATATAAGGTAACATTATTTAAGTAAAAAGAAAGGAAAAATATTATGGCAGGAC
>JAZKXP010000037.1:0-8525 GCA_045611665.1 Alphaproteobacteria bacterium
GTGTGTGTGTGTGTGTGTGTGTGTGTGTGTGTGTGTGTGTGTGTGTGTGTGTGTGTACAATTTCAATGACTTATTTGAAATCGACAAATTGTGGACAAAGATAAAACACGTTTTTTCAACACTCATACCTTTTGTGTTACATCGTTTTAAACAAAAACGCAAGGATTATTTTTCAATCACAACAAAGGCCGTTGCCGCCTCATCATCAGACAGAGATACAAAAACACGCGCATTCTGTCCCGCCAATGTTTGCAATGTTTGAGCGGTTTTACCACTGACACTTAAAGTGGGCGCTCCATTTTGCCCCCGAACGACCTCAATTTCCGTCCATCCCGATAAAGATCCTATCCCCGTCCCAAGCGCTTTTGAAAAAGCCTCCTTAGCCGCAAAGCGTTTAGCATAATAAGCCATTCTGACATCCGGTGATAATTTTTCGGCCGTTTGACGTTCTCGATCCGTAAAAATACGATTCAAAAATTTATCTCCCCATCTGCGAATAGATAACTCAATTCGCCGGATTTGTACAATATCCGTCCCAATGCCGACAATCATTATAATCCCCGCACACGTTGAGCAAATGACACTTTTTTATAAGCCCGAACCGCCTGTAAAACAATATCCAAATGGTCACTGTCTTTTACATCAATATCAAAATAAACCTCACTCCACCCTTCAGACCGATTCAAGGTACTGAAGTTTGCAACAGAGACGTTATGTTTTGTTAAAATATTAATGAGTTCAGTTAAGGCATTCGGTTGATCTTCCAATCCGACTTTAATCCGAACGGTCATTTTTTTATCTTTAACAACTTCGGCATTCCAAGACACATCCAACCATCTTTCCGGCTCATCCGCAAATTTTTGCAACACAGGACAATCTTGAGTATGAATCGCCACCCCTTTTCCCGTTGTCACAATACCGACAATTTTATCCCCAGGAACAGGGTGACAACATTTTGAAAAAGACAAAGATATCCCGGAAATCAATCCTGTAACCGGCATATTTTTATCCGTTGTCTGTTCGGTTTTGGCTTTTTTAAAGAAGTTAATAGCCCGTTTTAACAACAATTTTTGTTGAGGATGTATTGCATGGAACACCTCGGTAAACGGCGTTAATCCTTCCCCTATGGCGGCCAACAAATCATCCACCGTTTCGGCTTTATATTGTTTTAAATGTGCCTCCAAATCTTTTTCAGCCCATGTCAGACCATACTCTTTACAGGTTGTATTAAATTGATTTTTGGCCGATTCAATATACTGATTACGTTTTTGAACACGTAAAAACCGGCGAATATTTGCACGTGCTTTGGCCGTAACGGCAATTCGTTCCCATTCCGGTGACGGTGTTTGATTTTTAGCCGTTAAAATTTCAACTTGGTCACCATTTTGCAGAACGGTCCTGAGCGGTTTAATTTTTCCGTTGATTTTAACACCCGTACAACTGTCTCCAATACGTGAATGTACTGCATAGGCAAAATCAATCGGTGTTGCCCCTTTCGGCAGTGTAATTAAATCCCCTTTTGGAGAAAAGCAAAACACCTGATCCTGATACATAGCAATCTTACTGTGTTCCAAAAAGTCATTCGGATCGGAACAATGTTTCATCAAATCCAACAACTCTCTCAACCACCGATACTGTTTCCCATCACGATGTTGCCCTTGCTTATACTCCCAATGCGCCGCCAATCCGTATTCGGCAACCTGATGCATTTCCTCCGTACGAATTTGCACCTCAATCCGTTGATTTAACGGGCCAATAACACCGGTATGTAATGACCGATATCCATTGGGTTTCGGCGTAGAAATAAAGTCTTTGTACCGCCCGGGTATCATCGGATATTTAGTGTTAATCACCCCAAGCGTTTTATAACAATCCTCGATAGAATCAACCACCACCCGAAATGCCATCACATCACAGACTTGCTCAAAAGCAATATTTTGTTTTTGCATTTTGCGCCAAATAGAATACGGTCTTTTTTCACGACCGGTTATTTTACATTTGATATGATGTTCATCCAAATCTTGTTTCAGTTGTTCCATAATTTGGGATACTTGATCTTTACCTTGCTTCCGCAAAAAATTCAAACGAGCTTGAATCGATTCATAGGCTTCTTCATGCAAAAATTTAAAAGACCAATCCTCAAGTTGATCTTTCAGGTTTTGCATCCCAATCCGTTCCGCAAGAGGCACATAAATTTCCATTGTTTCCCGCGCCACCTTGATACGTTTTTCTGGCTTTCGCACACCCAGTGTCCGCATATTATGCAACCGGTCAGCCAACTTAATCAGCAACACTCTGATATCTTCACTAATAGCCAACACAAATTTTTGGAAATTTTCCGCCTGCTTAGAGGCTTCGGATTTGACCTGCAGTTTATCCAGCTTGGTAACACCCTGCACCAATAAAGCCACATCATCCCCAAACAAAGCCGCAATATCTTCATAGGACGCCGCCGTATCTTCCACCGTATCATGCAATAACGCCGCCATGATGGTGGCACTGTCCAGCTTATATTCCGTTAAAATCGCTGCAACCGCCACCGGATGAGAAAAAAAAGCCTCACCGGATTCACGTTTTTGAGAACCATGCACCTTTAAAGCAAATGTATACGCACGATTTAAAGCGACCTCGTCAGCATTCGGATCATAAGACTTTACCCGCTCAACCAACTCATACTGTCGCATATCATCCTCAATTTAAAGATTAAGCGTTTAAATCATCCACAACTTGGAATGCGTCAGATTCAACAAATTCGGCATCGCCATACAGATTATCGCCTTGAATTTCGGCTTCAACCTCTTTAATTTCTTCGGTATCCACATCGTTTTCTTGAGCGCCGACATATTTTTGCATACCAATAATAATGCCGTCTTTCACTTGATTTAAATCAATTGTGCTTTCTTCAATTTCACGTAAAGCCACAACCGTATTTTTATCATTATCACGATCAACGGTCAGAGGAGCCCCCGCCCCCAAAGCCTTTGCCCGACCGGCGGCAATCAACACTAAATCAAGACGATTTGGAACTTTTTCAACACAATCTTCTACAGTTACGCGAGCCATGTTTTACCCTTTCAAAAAATTACAGATTATCAGATAGAGCTCAGTATACACAATTTTTAAATAAAAATCAAGATTTCTTGAATATTTTTTTGTTTTTTGTATAATAACATCAGAACAAAAGGAAAAACAAAAAATGACACAGTATTTCATCACATACGAACAAGTGGAAAACGCCGCTCGACAAGCGGCAGATTTAATCCAAAAGAATCCCGTTAAAATCACACGTCTTGTCGCCATTTCACGAGGCGGATTAATTCCAGCCTGCCTCTTAGCCGAATATCTTAATATTCGCGAAATTCACTCATTGGCTTTATACTCTTATCAACCGGACGGAACCCAAGGAGATATTACCGTCTTAGTACGTCCGGACGTGCCGGATTCTCCAGACACTCTGTTTGTTGATGATTTGGTAGATGGCGGAAAAACGGCTGAGTATATTAAACAAACCTATCCAAACGCTTCTTTTTTACCGCTGTTTTCTAAAAAAATATCGTCAAATTATATCGTCAAACCAACTTTAGTTCCCGAAAATGCTTTTGTTGTTTTTCCATGGGAGCCGGATTTTGCAAAAAAACGTGCTAGAGACCGTTAAAAAACATTGTAAAACCCACAGGGGTGTGATATAACAAAGAAAAAAAATACATTTGAAATAAAGGAATATAAAAAATGACAAAACAACTCATTACCAGCGCACTACCTTACGTCAACGGATTACCTCATTTGGGACATCTTATCGGATGTCACTTACCAGCCGATGTATATGCCAGATATTTACGTCAAAAAGGGGAAGATGTTTTATTTATTGATGGAACGGATGAACACGGAACTCCTTCAGAAGTTGGAGCAGCCAAAGAAGGGATGGATGTTGAGGCGTATTGTAAAAAATATCACGATTTACATGTTAAAATGTATGAAGGATTTAATTTATCTTTTGATTACTTTGGCCGGACCAGTTCCGAACAAAACAAAGAAATGACTTATCGCATTTTTCATGCGTTGGATAAAAACGGTTTAATTGAAGAGCGAACAACCAATCAAGTTTACTCTCCGGATGATGATCGTTATTTACCGGATAGTTATGTGATGGGAACTTGCCCACATTGCGGATACGACAAAGCCAAAGGGGATCAATGTGAAAATTGCACCAAAGTTTTAGATCCGGTTGATTTGATTAATCCTCGCTCTGTATTATCCGGCAGTACCAATATTGAAATTCGGCCAACAAAACATTTGTTTTTGCAATTACCGAAATTGGAAGCTGAACTGGAAAAATGGATTGAAACCAAAAAAGGTATTTGGCCGGATATTGCCTATACGGTGGCTAAAAAATGGCTCAAAGAAGGGTTGAAAGAGCGGGGCATTACTCGTGATTTAAAGTGGGGTTTTGCTGTTCCGAAAGAAGGTTTTGAAAATAAAGTTTTCTATGTATGGTTTGATGCTCCTATCGGTTATATAGGTATTACAAAACAATGGGCCGATGAAGATCCGGAAAATCGCAATTGGGAGGATTGGTGGTTAAACGCCTCTGATGTGCGTCATACCGAATTTATGGGCAAGGACAATATTCCGTATCACACCATTTCATTCCCGGCTACACTGCGTGGAACGGGTGAAAAATGGACGGAAGTTTCTTTCTTAAAAGGAATGAACTATTTGAATTTTGCGGGTGGTAAGTTTTCAAAATCGGCTCATCGTGGTGTTTTCTTGGATCAAGCTTTGGAAGAATTTCCTGCTGACTACTGGCGGTATTGGTTGATTGCAAATGCGCCAGAATCTGATGATACATCATTTTCATTTGAACAATTTGCTACCACAATTAATAAAGATTTAAATGACGTTCTTGGAAATTTTATTAACCGTGTTCTTAAAATGACGGTGGCGAATTTTGGTGAAGTTGTTCCAGCCTGTGGTGAAATCAGCGAAGCAGAAAACGAGTTGTATGCGTTGTTGGATGATACAATTAAGGCCTATTACAGCCATATGGATGGTTTAGAGTTCCGTAAGGCTATGGCTGATTTGCGTGAGATTTTAGTGGCTGGCAATAACTATTTAGCTAAAACAGAACCGTGGAAAGCCGCCAAAACAGATTTAAATCGTGCCGGTACAATTTTGTATACAGCTTTAAATTTAATTCGTTTATACGCCAGATTGTTAGTACCGGTTATGCCAACGACGGCTGAGCGTATGAATAAGGTTTTAAATATTGAAACAGATTCAGTTTGGATGCCGGTAAAAATGGCTGAAGAATTAAAAACACTGACAAGTGGTCATCAAATTAATCAATCTGAACCATTGTTTCAAAAAATCTTACCTGAACGGGTGGAAGAATTGCGTCAAAAATATAAAGAAACGGAGTAAACATGAGAATACCACGTTATAATAAAATTAATTTTTCCAATACGTTATTTACGTTCTTTTGGTGGTTTTTACACAAAATAAGCCCCTCTTTATCTAAAGGATTAATTGTCTATGGTATTCGTGACGGTGCTTTTGCCGATCGTCGTGTTTTTTATAAAGAATTAAGCATTAACGTCATGGGATATGACTTTAAAAATCCTATCGGTGTTGCCGCCGGATTAGATAAACGCGGAAATGTGATTGATGGCCTGATTTCTTTAGGGTTTGGGTTTGGCGAATTTGGCTCATATACCTTAGAAAAAGAAATGCCGGAAAAAAAAGTCATGTATTTAAGACAAGACAAGGCGGTGTTAGTTCAATCTCTCGGATATCGTAACCCGGGCTTAAGCACTATTGTTCCGGTGTTAATTTCACGCAAACACTTACCCAACTTCATCGGTGTTAATATCACAACGTCAACACCGACCGAAGCGGAAAATATCAAAATGGGACAACATATGTCATATGAATATGAATTTTCCCTAATGGCAATGAAAGTGGCTCCTTACTGTGATTACATTACGTTAAACTTTTCACATCCCGAAGTGGAATTATCACACTTAGTTTCCGATAGAGCAACCTTACTGCCAATTATTAAAAGCGTTCGTGAAGCCATTAAAAAAGCCGCTCCGATACAACAACCTAAAATTGTTGTCAAGTTGCCATTGGACTTAACGGCTCAAGAAACCACGTTGGTGTGTAACGTATTGATGGAAGCACAAGTGGATGGCGTTATTGTTGCCGGCGTTCAATCATTATCTAAAAACTCCAACAAACCCTTAAAGGATACAAAACATCACCATATCGGTATGTTGGCCGGAAAACCGATAAAAGAATTATCGACAGCCTTAATTTCCCGTATTTACCAACATACTCAAGGAAAAATTCCGATTATTGCCTGTGGCGGTGTTTTCAGCGGACAAGATGCTTTTGAAAAAATAGCAGCCGGTGCCAGCTTGATTCAAATTTACTCGGCAATCGTCTTTCAAGGACCGAATGTTGTTAACAAAATCAATAAAGAATTGGCAAAAATTTTGCGTGAAAAAGGTTTTACAAGCTTAAAAGACGCTGTCGGTTGTAATTTTAAATAAAAAAAGCACCTAAAAAGGCCACCCCAAAAGGGTGGTCTTTTTCTATCCGTCAAAAAAAATAAAGCGGGAGAAAAAGGACGGAAATTCTCTGCGAAAAGGGGGGAGAAGAATATTTCTTAGTTTTTTCGCAAAGCGACTCTCAAAACGGTTTATCCTTGTGATGGAACAAAAAGGGGTATCCAAACGGTTAAGGTGCGTTTCAGGCTTTTCTCCCATCACCTGAAGAATACTGTTCTACGATATTCCGCACCTCTCCCTATCACAAAGAGCCTTTTAAGACTCGATTAGGAAAGACAGAACAATTCTTTCCAAGTTCTGAATTGTTATTCAAAACTTAACTTTAGTATATACTTCCAATAAGCCTTTTTCAATTTTTTTTGATTTTTTTTGTTATTTTTGTTATCTTTATTTTTCAAATAGTTATTACAAAAAACACACATACCTAAGTATAACGAGTCACTCTCTTTTTTGTTTGTGAGGTAAAACAGGTTGAGAATCAATATAAATTTGTGAAATTTTAGCGCCACGCCCTTGCGACATAATTAAACGAGCTTGAACAGAGTTTGCTAAAACCAATTTTTGACTGATTTGTTGACCAATCAATTGAGATACAATCACATCCGGTAGCATTGAAGGACATGCGCCTTGATTCAATTTCCCGCACTCAGGCGCCCCCCTTTCAAGAACACATTGAAGAGCAAAACGACGCCCCAAAGGCACAACATGACATGAAACGGGCACCAATTGCCCCCTTAAAGTCTGTGGCATGGATAAAGACAAACGCCTCGTATAACCAAACAATCCGATAAAACAAACGATTGCAATTAAAAAAACACCAAACACGATTTGTTTCACGTGAAATACATTCCTTTACTTATGTATCAACTTCAACACTCTTTCGACTATATTTTGGGGTGTAAATCCAAATTTTTCAAAGAGTTGAGCTCCGGGAGCAGAACATCCGAAACCGGTCATTGAGATGATATCTCCGCTATCTCCTATCCATTTATGCCATCCAAATGAGCTGGCAGCCTCTATAGCTAAACGAGGAGCGGTTCCCAACACTAAACGGCGATATTCTTGGCTTTGCGCTTCAAACAATTCCATACAAGGCATAGAAACAACAGCAGCATAAATTCCCTGTTTGGTTAACAAATCTTTTGCCTGCATAGCTAATCCAACCTCGGACCCCGTTGCAATTAACGTAATATCACGGGCACAATCCGGTTCATACAGAACATACGCCCCTTTGGCTGAATGATTTTCATCGGCCGTTTGACGTAAAGACGGTAAGTTTTGCCGTGATAAAGCAAAGGCAGACGGACCTTGATGAGATAACGCCACTTCATAGCATTCAGCCACCTCAACCCCATCTGCCGGCCGGAACGTTAAGACATTCGGTGTCGCTCTCAGCATCGCTAATTGTTCAATCGGTTGGTGAGTGGGTCCATCTTCCCCTACCCCAATAGAATCGTGTGTCAGAACATATAAAACACGTAAATTCATTAAAGCCGCTAACCGTACAGCCGGCTTCATATAATCCACAAAAGATAAGAATGTTCCGCCATACGGAATAAATCCGCCATGTGCCACAATCCCATTCATAATGGCCGCCATAGCGTGTTCACGAATGCCATAATTGATATAGTTTCCGCCATAGTTGTATCGGGTTATCGCCACTGTTTGAGGTGTATTTGTATAGTTGGCTGCAGTTAAATCGGCCGAACCGCCAATAAGATTGGGTATCATCTCCATTAACTTTTCCAGCGTTTTTTGAGACACTTTGCGCCCCGCCATTGGTGTAGCATCTTTAATCAATTGTTCTTTAAAGGTGTGCAGTTGAGCCGTCAATTGGGCTGGTAAATCCCCATTCATGGCCGATACAAATACTTTTTTTTGCGGATGACGATTTAATCTGTCTTCCCATTGTTGACGCATTCCCTCACCTTTAATGCCAGCCAAACGCCAATCTTC
>JAZKXP010000038.1:0-1865 GCA_045611665.1 Alphaproteobacteria bacterium
TTGGGTTTCATCTTCGGGGTTTGGTACAACCGTAAAATCATATCCGACTGTAGTTTTTGTTCCCCATTCGGCCGACAAGTTCGGCATTCCGCCAGTTCGTGAGGCTTGTGTAATTACATCCACCCCCAACAGCATCACATCGTTAATTGTTTCATTCGCCCGGTATTTATCCATACCATAGCTGTATCCTGCGATTGCGCCAACAGATAGAACACCGATAATCGCCAAAGTGCCCAGCATTTCCACCATTGACCGACCGGATTGTGAAGGCGATAATTTAAAATATGTTTTTGTAGCCATATGGACTTCCTTTCTCATTTAAGATTAACGAAAAAACCACCTTTATAAAAAAAGTGGTTGGAAGTTGAAGACTACTTACAACAAATAGTATGGCATATTCACCCATTAGGTTGTTTTGTCATCTTCCAACCGCTGTTGGAAGGTTGTTCATCTCTATACCAGAGACGGTTGTAAAGAGGTCTTCACACCTCGGGGCAAAAAATTCCTTAAATCTACAATATCAAATTCATAATTAAATTGCAATATAAAAGTTTTTATTCCGAACCATTTATTTCTTGCACCAGTTCTCAAAATATGATAGGTCATATTTATATATAAAAGGAAAAACAAATGGCAAATTGGACAACGGCGCTTAAAGGTTATACAAAACGACAAATTTTGATTTTCTTGTTTTTGGGATTTTCGTGCGGGTTGCCGTATAATTTACTCGGCTACAGTTTATCGTTGTGGCTCAAGGATATCGGTGTAGCTCTGTCGGTTGTTGGGTTGTTTAGTTTGGTGTTTTTGCCATATAGTTTTAAATTTTTATGGGCGCCGTTTGTGGATAGGTTTAATGTGCCGTATTTATCCAAAAAACTGGGCCGTAAAAAAGCGTGGGCATTGGTGTTTCAAATCGGTTTGATTATTAGCATTTTTGGACTGGCTTACTTTTCACCCGATAAAAATACGTGGGTTTGGTCATGGAGTTATATAGATAATGCCGGTGTCTTGCAAACGGCCTATATTCCACTTCAAACATATATTTTAGCGCTCCTGACGGCGTTTTTTGCCAGTTCTCAAGATATTGTCGTGGATGCACTGCGTATTGATACGCTTACTGAAGATGAACTCGGTGAAGGTGCCGGCACTTATCAATTCGGTTATCGGATGGGATTGTTGCTGTCTGGGGCAGGAGTGGTGGCTTTGTCGGCTTATGTATCATGGTCATTGGCTTATTTCTTAGTTGGGTGTTTTGTTCTGACAGGTTTTGTCAGCATCTTTTGGGTAAAGGAAAAACCGGCTCAACCAATAAATACGTCCTTTAAACAATTGGTGATAGACCCATTCGCCGATTTTGTAAAACGTCATCGTACGTGGTATATGATTTTAATCTTTATCGTATTATATAAACTGTGTAATGCTGTTTTGGGACGTATGGCTCTGCCATTTTATGCCGATATCGGATTTACAAAAGAACAAATTGCCCTTGTATCCGGTGCCATAGGCCCTTGGATTACCATGGCTGGTATTCCGATAGGTGGATTGCTTGTTATGCGCTTTGGTATTTTAAAAAGCTTGCTGTATTTGGGTGTTGTTGAAATTATGACCTCTTTTGCCTTTGCGGGATTAGCCGTTTTGGGAGCGAATGTGTCGGCATTTTTCTTGACGATTGTTTTTGATAATATTGTTGGAGGTATGGGAGGAGCCGTTTTTGTGGCCTATTTATCCAGTCTGTGTCACAAAAGTTATTCGGCAACGCAGTATGCTTTGCTGACCAGTTTAATGGCCGTGGCGTCTTCTTTCGTTGCTTCAACCAGTGGATTTATGGCGCAAAGTTTAGGATGGATCAGTTTCTTTGTGTTGAC
>JAZKXP010000039.1:0-15490 GCA_045611665.1 Alphaproteobacteria bacterium
AACGCTGTCCGGAAAATGCTTCACCCACCCTTTGACGAAATCAAGCGCCTGTTTTTTACCATCTTTTGAAGATTTAAATAAGGCTTCCAATGTTGACGCAATTCGAAATTCCAAAGCCGGATTATCAAACCCTCCGACCAACGCATTAAAATACAATCCGGCAGCCTCAGAATAGTCCCCCACATCTTCTTGAATAATACCCAAATTATAAACAGCCGACATATTTTTAGGGTCAATAATAACAGCTTCCTGATAATGATCCAACGCTTCATTTTTACGCCCCTGTTTATATAAAAGAGAGGCCAAATTATGATGAGCCGTAAAAAATTTATGATCTAATGCCAATGCTTTTTTATACATATCTTCGGCTAAACGAAATTCATTTTTACGTAAATAAATATTACCCTGCCCCACTAAAGGGTCCGAATAATAAGCATTTAAACACGACGCCTCCTGATAAACAGATAAGGCCTCCTCATCTTGCCCTAGTTTTTCCAGGATAAGACCTTTTTCATTTAAATAGATATGATTTTTCAATCCATTAACAGCATTATCAATCACCATCAAAGCCATATCATTTTTATCTTGAAGACGATAAACAACAGCTAAGCGGTAAAAAAGTTCAGGTGTTTGTTGGGGCGCTTTTATCAACATATTTTCTGCCCCGCTCAGGTCACCTTGCTGTTGCAAAATCGTTGCCAATCCAACAAGGGCATCGATATTTGTTTTATCCAATTCTAAGGCTTTATGAAAGGCACTTGTGGCCCATTCAATTTGTCCTTTTTGAGCATAAATCAAGCCCATTTGCGTTAATACGATTGGATTTTCCTTATGCTTTTCATAAAACGATAACGCCTCATCATAATGCCCCTGTTTCTGTAAAACAGAGGCAAGAGACAGCGCATAATTGTCTGAACTTGGATATAATTTAACGGCTTGATATAATAATTCCGAAGCCGGTTCCAATGCGCCCGACTGAAACGCAATCAATCCCAGTAAGTATAATCCGTCTCCATGAGCTGGTTCAATGGATAAAACACGCCGACCAATTTCTTCGGCCATTTCAAAATCGCCGGCATTATAATGATCAAATGCCGTATCTAACAATGCATCAATATCATTCATCATCTATAGACCCCCTACGGCCAATAACCATCTCTCTATTTATATTGACACACTCGATTAATCCAAATCCGAAAAATAAGGTCAACATTGCCGTCCCACCATAAGATACCAGCGGTAAAGGCACACCAACCACCGGCATTAATCCCATGACCATTCCCATATTGATAAAAACGTATAAGGCAAAATTAATTGTCAAGCCCAACGTCAATATTTTTCCAAAATAGTTAGCACATCTCAACGCAATGATAATACCATATCCGATAATGACGGCATAAAGTATCAATAACAATAAAGATCCGATTAATCCAAATTCTTCAGATAACACCGTAAAAATAAAGTCTGTTTGTTTTTCGGGTAAAAAGTTTAATCGACTTTGTGTTCCTTCCATAAATCCTTTCCCGAATACCCCTCCGGATCCCAATGTAATTTTGGATTGCATGATATGGTATCCGGCCCCCCTGGGATCACTTTCCGGATTTAAAAAAGTCAATACCCGTTGTTTTTGGTAATCGTGCAAACACATCCACAGTATTGGAATGGATATCAAAACACCACTGCCGGCAACAACGAATTTCCAAATTTGCACACCGACCAAAAAGAACAAAGCCACCGATACAAATACCAACATCAAAGCCGTTCCTAAGTCGGGTTGTAATAAAATAAGAGCTACCGGTATCACCATCAATAAAACAGGCGGTACCATATGCCGAATGGATCTGGCTTCATCTAAACTGGTCCCGTGAAAGTATCTGGCCAACGCAAGAACAAGAGCGATTTTCATCACTTCAGATGGTTGAACCTTAACAAAACCTAAATTCAACCAACGTTGTGCCCCCATACCGACATGGCCAAAAAATTCCACCCCCAATAACAATACCAAGGCAAATCCATAAATCACATAGGCATATTTCATCCATAACCGTAAATTAGTCAGAGCCACAATAAATAAAATCCCAAGGCTCATCAAAAAACGCACAAATTGTTTACTGGCCCATGGATCCCAATTTCCGTTTCCGGCAGAATACAATAACATTAACCCCGTAAATACAACCAAACAGATAAGGGCCAAATAAGGCCAAGAAAACAGACGAATTTTATCTATCAAAGACAGATTATAATTTTTTAAATAACAATTTCTATCCTTAAAAAAGCTCACTTTGTATGTTCCTTTTTCTTTTGGGTATCTTCATATTCCAAACGCAACACTTCCTGCAACATTTTAGAGGCTATCGGCGCGGCAATACGCGCCCCTCCTCCACCATGTTCAACGACAACCGCAACGGCATAACGGGGGTTATCTAGCGGTGTAAAAGCCACGAACATCGCATGATCCCGATACTTCCAAGGCAATTCATCTTGAGATTTAATCCCCTCTTGACGTTCTTTCAAAGTAATACGCCTAACCTGAGTACTGGCCGTTTTTCCCGCCATTTTTTGCCCCTTATAGGTAAATCTGGCTCCATAAGCCGTTCCTTTTTCCTCATTCACAACGGCGTTCATTCCGCTATATACGACTCTTAAATGGGATTTTGAAAAGCCCAACGTAGGATGGGGCGTGTCATTTTCCTGTTCTTTTTTTATTAATGTTAATGGCTTGTCCGTTCCGTCACCGGCAACTAAAGTAATCATGCGGGCCAATTGTATGGGCGTTGCATTTAAAAATCCTTGTCCGATACTTAAATTTAACGTATCACCCATGCGCCATCCATCCCCCTTGACTGTTTCTTTCCATAACCGAGAGGGGAGCAACCCTTTTTTTTCACCTTTTAATTCAATGCCGGTTAGTTCACCAAACCCCAAACGTTCGGCAACAGAAACGATTTTATCGACACCGATTTCCTGAGACGTTTCATAATAATAAACATCGCATGAATGTTTGAGTGCTTCTTTCGCATTTACCGATCCGTGTCCGTCTCGTTTCCAACAATGAA
Source organism: Alphaproteobacteria bacterium (assembly GCA_045611665.1). Taxonomy (GTDB): domain Bacteria; phylum Pseudomonadota; class Alphaproteobacteria; order CAAHEQ01; family UBA3637; genus UBA7488. The sequence continues at coordinate 3,057 of JAZKXP010000039.1, forward strand.
ACAACTGATTGCCTAATTTTGTTCGACCTTTGCATTTTACTTTAGAAGAAGAGGTTATTTTTTTACTTTCCAATCCGGCCAACGTCAAAACAATTTTAAAAGTTGACCCGGGCGAATATAAGCCGGCAATGGCTTTGTTTTGTAATGGTGTTTTGGGATTTTCAGATAATTTTTTCCAATTTTTAACAGACAATGGAACGGTAAATAAATTCGGATCGAAAGACGGAGCCGACACCATTGCCAAAATCTCACCGGTTTTGACGTCGGTTAAAATCAAAGAACCGGATTCTTTTCCAAAAATTTCCAATCCATACTTTTGTAAGCGACTGTCAATGGTCAAATGAATATCGTCACCCGCAATCGGAGGCGTATCCTCCAATACCCGAACAGACCGACCGAAAGCATTTACCTCTGTTTTACGTATCCCAGGAGTTCCTTGTAATTTATCTTCAAATGCTTGTTCAATCCCTAAACGACCGATACGATACCCGGGCAAATCAAATAACGGATTATCTTTATCACCATTTAAATCCCTGTCATTCAGCAAGGATACATATCCGACAACATGAGTCGCCGTTTCCCCTGCGCCATAATATCGATTGATACTTTCTTCAATGTTAATCCCTGGCAAATCCGGAGCATTAACCTGAAGCAGAGACATTTCCTCAAACGTTAAATTATCTTTAACCCGAACCGGCATAAAAGCACGCTTACGAGACGCCTCTTGCTCAATCCGTTTTAATTCATCTTCATCTAAAGGTAACACCTGATTAAAACGCTTGAGTGTTTTTTTGTAATCACCGGCTTGTTCTTTAATTAAAACGGCTTGAAATGTTTTTTTATTTTCGGCCAATTTCACACCGTTGCGGTCATAAATATATCCGCGAGGAGCCAACGTCAAACGAACGGACAGGCGATTTTTTTCGGCCATCAACAAATATTTTTCGCCTTGTAAAACCTGAAGATAAAACAAACGTCCTGCCAAAATACAAAATAAAACAAAAAACACGACGCTTAAAACAGCAACTCGTTTAATTAATACATGAGTTCTTTCAAAACGCCAAACGGTCATTTTACACGCTCCGTATTTTTAAGTTTAGCCATCCGCATCCCCACGCAACAACCGGATACGTTAAAGCCAAAACACCGTATTGAAATATCATCGGCACAAAAGGAGGCAAACTCAGGGATACAATCATAAAAAAGAAATAGTATAACAACAGAACACAGCCCAAGACCAAACTAAATGCAAACCACAAATCAGCAAAGTTTAAAGTCAAAAAGTACCGTCTGTTTAAATTGGCCGCAAAAAACATCAAAACATAAAAAAATGTTTGAAGTCCAAACGGAGTATTGGTTAATAAATCGGCAAAAACACCGACACAAAAAACACAGATAACATTCAGTACAGCTGGATGAAAAATGGCAAAATAAAAAATAACACCAAACACAAACGGAGTCGGCATTCGATAATACAGATTCAAGGAAAACGGCACCAACGTCGCTAACACCAACCCTAAACACATGAGAGTTGGTAAAGCATAGGTAAAACAAGATAATACTTTACTCATCGTTCGGACATTCACACGTTTTTTCGTTAATTAAGACATCGCTTAACCCAAAATCCACCAAACGGACAAATTCACTGGTTTTCGCATTAACAAAAGGTAATACGGAAATATCTCCGTCAACAGAAACAACCGTACCGATTGCCAATCCCGACGGAAAAACACCGGCATGCCCCGAAGTAACAACACGGTCCCCTACGGAAATTTCAGCCCCCTCAGGAATAGAAATCAGTTTTGGATAATCGGTATTATCCCCCGTCAAAATACATAAAAAACGTTCATCTCCAACCATAACGGGAATACGTGAAGCATAATCCGTCAACTCCAACAAACGGCTGACAGACTCACCAACCTCAGCAATACGCCCCAAAACACCTTCCGGCAAAACAGCTACTGCCCCTTTTTTTAAGCCATTTTCGGTTCCGGCCTGAACAATTAAGGACCGAGAAAAATTACCCCCATTATCCGCCAAAATACGAGCCGTCAAATAAGACACCTCTTTCGACGATACATAATTTAAGGACTTTTCCAACTCCTTTTTATCCTCAGCCAACTTAAAGGCCACATTTTTCCATCCGATTAGTTGTTCATTTTCTGCCTTTAACCGTTTATTTTCAGAACGCAAAGTCATTAAATCACGCACTTCGGCGACAACAGATTTGCTCCACCGTACAGGGGCGCCCAACGCCTCAACAATCGGAACGGTCATATCCCAAAGAGATGTTTTTATCCGTACTAAATATGGATTTTGAGAAACGCCAAAACCTATCATTCCCAAAGCAATAATTAAAAAAAGAACAGGCGCAAACTGTTTGACTTGCGCCTTAATTTTTTTCAAACGAAAAAATTTACTGTCCATTTAGCGTTCTTCTTTCTGAATACTAGTACATACTGGTTAAGATATTTTCAAATTTGTTAATTTCTTCTAATGCCTTACCTGTTCCCAAAGCCACACATTGTAAAGCGCTTTCGGCCACAGATACCGGCAATCCCGTTGCATCACGAAGCACTTCATCCAATCGACAGAGTAAAGCACCGCCGCCTGTCAACATGATACCGCGATCCACAATATCGGAGGCCAATTCAGGATCCGTATGTTCCAAAGCCACCTTAACAGCCTCAACAATCTGACTGACCGGTTCAGATAAGGCTTCAGCCATTTGACGTTCTGTCACAATAATTTCTTTCGGCACACCATTCATCAAATCGCGTCCCTTAACGGAAATTGTTTTTCCTTCCCCGTCTTGCGGAATAGAGGCAGCAGAAATTGCCTTTTTAATCCGTTCGGCCGAAGCCTCCCCAATCAACAAGTTATGATTGCGACGGATATAGGAAATAATAGCCTCATCCATTTTATCACCGCCAACACGTACGGAACGGGCATAAACAATACCGCCCAAGCTCATCACCGCAACCTCGGTTGTACCGCCACCGATATCAACCACCATACTGCCGGACGGTTCGTTTACGGGCAAGCCGGCCCCTAAGGCCGCTGCCATGGGTTCTTCAATCAAAAATACTTTTCTGGCTCTGGAATTTTCGGCTGCCTCTTGAATGGCACGGCGTTCCACGGCTGTAGAACCGGACGGCACACAAATCACGATGACCGGACGACAGAAAGAGTTATGACCGATAGCTTTTTGAATAAAACGACGTATCATTTCTTCGGCCACATCAAAGTCGGCAATCACACCATCTCTTAATGGACGAATAGCTTGAATTTGCCCCGGCGTACGACCAAGCATTTGTTTTGCTTCATTCCCTACGGCAATAACATGTTTTTTACCACGCGTTTCGGCCAATGCCACCACCGACGGTTCATTTAAAACAACGCCGCGTCCACGCACATAAACCAAAGTATTAGCCGTCCCCAAATCAATGGCCATATCTGACGTAAAAGCATTCATCAGTCTTTTTAATCGTGTTAATTTCAACATGTAAAACCTTTCTTTAAAAGTAATTGTTTAATGATGATATATTTCATACACCAGTTCCGACAGAAAAACAATATTTTTTTTATCTTTTTTTTTAAAAAAATCATATCTGAGATAATTATAAAAAAACGGGACATCAGCCCCGCTTTGTTCTTAGGCTGCACGCCCCTTTTTTCTTTTCGCCATTTTGAACGCAGTCAAACGGTCATTCGGACGTTTAAACCCTTTGTGATTTTTTGACTTTTCCGGAAGTTTGGGTGCTACAATATCCTTGTCAACTTCTTTAGGACGTTTTTTTGTTTCGGGATCGGTTACCAATGACACCATACCATCACGAAACTCATCTAATTGAGAACGTCGATAAGCCTCACGCTTTGCCATCAACTGTTGTTTTTTTCGTTCAATTAAAGCTTTTTTTAAGCGTTCTTGATTCGATTTTTGTTTCAGTGCCAACTCTTTCATGAGACACTCCTTTCTTTTCATACCCACAGTTTAGCACAAAAAAGAAAATCCGTCAACTTATTTTTTTTAAGCCCGACTTAATTCCAAAGCCTCACGATAACGATGATTTTCAATCAAATCCGCTACGGATTTCAAACCCTTTTGCCCCACCAAAACAGTACGCATCGCAGGATAAGATCGCCCCGAAACATCCAAGGCCAGCATTTTCAACATTAATTGTGAAAAACTTTCAGAAACCTGAGGCACCCATTGACTGCTGAATCTGGCAATAGAAATACGCCCCTTCATTGTATGTTCAAACACATCTAATGCGGTTTGACCTTTATTATCCGAAATATTAACATCTGCTCCCATCTTCAATAGGCACGCCGTCACATTAGGTGTCAAAACACTGCTGACACTGTGCATTAATAAAGTTTTTCCCCGTTCATCTTGTTTATTAATACCATACGTACGTATCCATTCTTTTATATGGTCTTCATCTTGATAAGTTAATTGTTCCAATGTATGCACAAGCATTATATATAAATCCTCTCTTTTATTAAAATTAAAAAACAAACAAAACTAAATGATAAAAATGTAAAGATATATGCCCCTTAACGGGCAAAATAAAAGAAAGAATAAAAATAGGAAGAACCGGCAAACAAACCGCTTGCTTTTTCAAAAATATGCCCCGATGTTAAATCAATTTGCATAAAGTTCTCCTGTAATGGCATTCATTATAGAGAGCACCGGATACATTGTCAAGAGATTTTTCACATATAAACCACAAAAATTTGACAGTTCCTCAGTTTTTACATAAAAAAGGATAGACTTTTAAAATTTTGTATGCTAACCTATATATGCGTCTGAGGAATTCTCAGACGTTGGGGACTCAAACCCTCATATCACAATATCCCCTACGCACGAGGATATATTCAAATAAAGGTGCGTTTTCCACGTGGTTGGAAGGCGGTGAAATAAATCCTTTGGATGAATACACCGCACTATTGTGATAATAGGTTTGAGCTTCCAGCCACTCTTTTTTAAGCGTGGCCTTTTTCTTTTTTTGAAAAAAAAGACAGGTGCCTTGAAACACCTGAAAAAAAATTAAATGAATGAAAGCGGATACTGTGACGGTATCCGTTTTTTATCCACAAAAAAAGAGGTCACCAAGACCTCTTACACTTTTCCGTCATAATTCATACGGGGCGGTAAATTGCGCAAACGTACCAAGTATGGCTTATACACCTTATCACGGCTTAAAATATGCCCCAATAACCATACATTTAAAAAGTTGGCCGTTTTAACAGCAATTTTACCCTTATCTTCTTCGGACGAAGCAACTTCATATTGCTGACGCAGTTCTGAAATATTTTTAATAAAAATTTGATGAGCTTTCATATGCGCTTCTAAATCAGGAAAATGGATACGCTCCATAATATCTTCTTCATGTGAAAAATGATCACGGGCATAATCATAGGCTTTATCAAATACCCACTCCATCGTGGCAAAATCACCGACTTGCGACGCTTCGGTAGATTTTTGAACAACTTCAAAAAACTCACGATGTTCATTATCCAACGGTTCGTAACCGACCTCCATTTGTTTGCGCCATTGAGCTTGTGGCATAGCCTATCCTCCTTTATTAGACATTAAACAAGAAATGCACCACATCTCCGTCTTGCATCATATATGATTTACCCTCCTGACGTAATTTGCCGTTTTCTCTGGCACCGGATTCGCCATTATAGGCCACATAATCATCATATGCAATCACTTCAGCACGGATAAAACCACGCTCAAAGTCCGAGTGGATAATTCCTGCCCCCTGTGGTGCCAAAGTCCCCTTTTTCATTGTCCAAGCGTGAACCTCTTTCGGACCACATGTAAAAAAGGTTTCTAACCCCAACAGGTCATATCCTGCTTTTATGATACGGTTTAGTCCCGTCTGTGTCAAGCCCAAAGTTTCCAAAAATTCTTTTTGCTCGGCTTCATCAGTCAATTGAGCAACTTCAGCCTCAATACTGGCGGAAATAATCACGCTGGCATTTCCTTGTTCTTTTGCCATTTTTTCAACGGCCTTAGAGTAATCATTACCGGTTGCCGCCGCCCCCTCATCCACATTACACACATATAAAACGGGCTTTGAGGTCAACAAATACATTTGATCAAATAATTTTTGAGCCTCAGGATCTGAGGGGCGTGCCAATCTGGCCGGCTTACCATCTTTTAGCATATCCAAAGCCGGTTGCATCACCGCCACCATAGCTTTTGATTCTTTATCACCGGTTTTGGCCTTTTTTTCAATCGGCACAATGCGTTTTTCCAAACTTTCCAAATCCGCCAGCATTAATTCCGTTTCCACCGTTACCGCATCACGCACAGGGTCTACGGACCCTTCTACATGAACGATATCATCATTGTCAAAGCATCTGAGCACGTGAATAATGGCATCAACTTCACGAATATTAGCCAAGAATTGGTTACCGAGTCCTTCCCCACGAGAGGCACCCTTCACAAGACCGGCAATATCCACAAATTCCAATTGTGTTGGCACCAATTTTTGTGAATTATCAATTTTACGTAAAACTTCCATTCGCTCATCTGGCACCGCTACACGACCAACATTTGGTTCAATCGTACAAAACGGATAGTTGGCAGCTTGCGCGTTTGCCGTTTGAGTTAAGGCATTAAATAAAGTTGATTTTCCAACATTCGGTAATCCCACAATTCCACAATTAAATCCCATTGCTTTTCCTTTCGTTTGTTCGAATGCAGTTTAACCTATCCCCATAAAAAAAGCAACCTTAAAAATCAGATTGCCTTAAAAATTATTCTGCCGTCATTTTACCATCTGCCCGACGAACCGCCACCACCGGAACGACCACCGCCGCCGGAAAAACCACCACTCGAGCGACCACCACCGGAAAAACCACCTGAGGACCGTCCCTTACCAGAAGAGATTGGCCCCATAGCCGTTATCGGGAAATATTTATTTTTATGCCAAGCCGCAATAGCCCGGCCATATATCATCAAGAGCGAATGAACCGTAGAAAATAACAACCAAAAAATACCAAACAAAATTTGCTGTGTCATTAAAAATAACCCTGCGATAAAAAAGATACCGTAAAACAAACTAAAGAAAAATATCATGCACGAAAACTGTGCCCGTTCTTTACGGGATTTTTTGATATCTGCATCCAAGACAGGAGCGACACCTTTTGAGGTAGTGGCTGCCGTTATTTTTTTTGCCGCAAATCCTAAAATACCAAAAATAATTACTAATCCCAATCCGATACGTAACAGCATGTCAGGCGGAAATTCAATATTTTCAACCGGGGTTCCGTTTATTCTGACATTTACTTTTTTTCTGGGCTGAGGCATGTCTGATGATACCGGTAATACTTTACCCTCCAAAACAGTACGAACCATTAATGAGGCATCGACAAGAGCAGACCCATAATGACCTTGTTTAGCATGAGGCAACATATTTTGATTTACAATTTGAGAGGCCAACGCATCCGTTAAAATATGTTCCATTCCATACCCAACCTCAATCCTAAGTTGTCTTTGATTTGGAGCAATCAATATCAAAATGCCGTCATTTTTATCTTTATCCCCTATTCCCCAATGATTAAATAATCGATTGGCATATTCTTCTATCTCCATTCCATTCATAGAACGAACTGAGACAACAACAACTTGTGAGGTTAATCCCGACAAATTTTGCATAATTTGAGTTTTTTGCAGAGATGATAAAACATTGGCATCATCCACAATTTGATCACTTAGCTGCGGAAACTGAACGGCCTGAACCATTAAAGGCATGACCAAAGCAACCAACAACGCAAATACATATTTTATTTTCATTATAAACTCCTTTTTCACCATCTACCCGAAGCACCACCGCCACCGGAACGACCGCCACGACCACGAAACCACCCCCCAGAACGACTCCCACCAAAATGATAAGAACGCCGACGTCCACAACGACGAGAATAAGAGGAGTTAGCTCCTACACCGGTTATAATCACATAAACAACTAAAATCAACAGAATCAGGACCCATTCACCCTTTTCCGAGAACAAAAAAGTCACAATCCGCTTAAGAAGCGTCTGTTTTGTAGCGGTCTCATCAACCGACCGGTCGGATAACACCTCTATAACGCTTTGTGCCGCATTAAACGCCGCTATGCCATAATCCCCCTTTTGGGCAAACAAAATAATATCTTGACGCATAATTTGCGCAGCTTTTGAATCCGTTAAAATATGTTCCACTCCATACCCGACTTCAATACGAGCTTGTCGTTCATTCGGAGCAATAACAATCAACACCCCATTATTTTTTTCTTTATCACCCAATTTCCAATGGTTAAACAAGCTATTGGCATATTCTTCTATTTCCATCCCCCGCAAAGATTTTAATACCACCAAAGCAACTTGATTTTGGGTATCCCGACTTAAAACACTCTCAATTGATTCTTTTTGACCTGCAGTTAAAATACCTGCCTCATCAACAACACGACCGGTCAAAGGAGGCATATCCATACAAAAGGCCACCGTCGTAAATACGGCAGCCCATAAAAATAAAATCAAGCCATAGGCATATCGCATATTATCCTCTTAAAAGCTGACTTTTGGTGCGACAGAAGCCTCCTCCGGCATATCAAATGTTTGTTTTTTATCAAACCCAAACAATGCGGCAATCATAGCAGCCGGAAACATCCGAATGCGTGTGTTATACTCACGAACGGCCTCAATATAATTACGGCGTTCCACCGCAATCCGGTTTTCGGTACCTTCTAACTGAGATTGTAAAGCCAAAAAGTTCTGATTAGCCTTTAAATCCGGATACCGTTCTACAATCACCATCAACCGCCCCAATCCTTGAGATAAGGCGGATTGAGCCTTAACATAATTATCCATAGAGGTTTTGTTCGTTAACAAATCCGGTGCTTTGGCAGCCGTTTGAGCGGCAGAACGCAGAGCAATAACCTGAGCCAACGTTTCTTTTTCATGAGCCGCATACCCTTTAACCGTTTCAACCAAATTCGGTATCAAATCCAAACGGCGTTTATATTGATTTTCAACTTGTGCCCAATTGGCAATAACCTTTTCATCCAGCTGCACGAATGTGTTATAAGTAGAGCCAATCCATGTCAGCCCCAAAAAAGCAAGAGCCCCAAGGACAACCCAGAGTAATGTTTTGTTCATTTTATCCTCCACATAAAGTTATTTCACTTTATTCATAAAGCTGTTAGCGTCTTTTGTCAACAACAAAAGTATGTAATCGGAAATTTTTATAATTAAATCATCCAGAGTTTGTTTATCATTCGGAGCAAATTTAGATAACACCCAAGAAACCACCTGCTCACGCATAACGGGTTTATCCACACCAATACGAACACGATGGTAATTTTGCCCCAAATGAGCGTCTATGCTTTTAAGGCCGTTATGACCACCGCTGCCACCGCCTTGTTTAACCTTTATCCGCCCCACGGGCAAGTCCATATCATCATGGAATACATAAATTTTTTCCGGCGGTATTTTATAAAAAGAGGCAGCCGATAATACCGCTTCTCCAGACAAATTCATATAGGTATGCGGCTTCAAAGCCAATACTTTTTCACCTTCAATTGTACCGGCACAAATTTCGCCTTTAAACTTCTTCGTCCACCCGTCAAACGAATAGCGGCGGACAATTTCGTCCACCGCCATAAATCCGACATTGTGGCGAGTTAAGGCGTATTCCGTTCCGGGATTGCCCAAGCCCACCAATAATATCATTATTTTGCCTCTTCAGCTGCAGCTTCACCAGATGCAGAGTAAATTGTAGCAACTGTGAAATCTTCAGCAGCTGTCAATTTAACACCTTTTGGCATTTCAACGGAGAATGCTGTAATAGAAGTACCCATTCCAACTTTTGCCAAATCAATAACAAAAGCTTCTGGAATGTTATCAGCTGTACATTTAACTTCCAAAGTACGGTGAACAACGTTAAGCACACCACCCAATTTGATACCTGGGCATGTTTCTTCGTTTTCAAAACGAACAGGAACATCTAATGTTAATTCAGCTGTTTTAGAAATACGCAAGAAGTCAGCATGTACCGGACGATTTGAAACAGGGTGTTTTTGAATATCTTGGCACAAGACATGGTGTTTTTGACCATCAACTGTAATTTCATATTGACGTGTCCAGATACCAGCTTTATGCATTTCGGCAACTAAAACCTTTTCTTCTAAAGCAATTGCCAAAGGTTCTTTTTTATCACCATAAATAACGGCAGGAATCAAACCTTCACGACGAATTGCGCGAGAGGCCCCCTTACCAGCTTTTTCACGTTTTGTTGCATTTAATTGTGTTGCTGTCATAATAAATCTCTTTCAATTAAAAAATTAATAAAATCAAAGGAGTATCCTCCAGGGGTGAATAAACCTTTGTATATGCACATGCATATTGGGCGTTATCATACTCTTTTTTTTGATAAAAAGCAAGTACTTTTTAAAAATAAAACATTTTTATCGGCTGTGCACCGAGGGTTGAAGGCGATTTTCTGAAGACAAAACCTTTTCGTGTACGTCATTATATAACATTTCCAAAAACGGATTATTATCTCCTATTGTATTAGACAACAACATACGATTCGCTTGTTTCCCGCGTTTTGAGATATGCCCAAGCAAGAGATTATTTTCTTCGGTAGGATTGTTTTTATATGCCGTGTCAAAACGTTCCCACATATCATACAATGCCGTATCCACAGCCAATCTGGGAGACAATCTGTTAAATTTTTGATATCCGTCGATAAGTATCAGCAATTCAGAATCAACCGAATGAGTCAGCTCGTTTATTTCCCGTTGCGACAAACCGGACGGTTGTTCAGAACTTTGCTTGGGCATATTACGCCCCTTTTGAAAAGACAAGGTATAGGTCAACACGCTGCCGCCGACTGCCATCATCATACAGGCCACAGAAACACCGGCTTTCAAAAGATAGGGCCGCCACGTTAAAAATTTTTGTTGCAATCGTTTCTTTTTGCTGCGTTTTGTTTTAGGACGCCGACAGGCAAGCATATAATCAATCGGATCTGTTTCTTTTGTATTTTTTTTCATCCCATTTTATCCTTATCGTTTCATCACATTGTCAAGTTTTAATCCCTCAAAGAAATTATCATATTGAACCGGAACCCGTTCAATTACGGGAGATGCAAATTCAGTACGCAACATATCCAAATAAGGATTATTGGTTTCACCACGCGTATTAGATAACTCCATTTCCTTATATTGGTAATAACGATAGGATATATGATCCAATAAAATCCAATCTTCCAATGTTCTTTTATCATCTTGAGCATTCGGATTATAAGCATTATACTTATACAACAACTCCGAATGAGCGGAAAAAACCGCTCCACGAGGTGACATTTTAAATCCATTCAGTTTTTCGCCGGATTGATATTGATTAATCAACATAATCAACTCTCCGTCATAATCTCGACGAATTCTGTTTTTTATTTCCGGATCAATACGGTTTAACACGTCACGAATATGATTTTGCGAAGATGCGACCGCCCTTTCTTCAATTTTTTGACAGGCATAATTTGTGGCACACACAACGCTGGCAATCACCCCCAAAGCGTACAATCCCAAAAGTAAAGCGCGCTTTATCTCAACCCTGTCCTCTTTCGACAAAAAAGAATGTGGCTTTTTAGTATCTTTTTTTAACTGTTGAGCCAAACGCTTTGTGCGTTTTTCTTCGATCTCTTTTAATAAATCATCATTTTGATTGTTCGTATAGTCTGTCATATCTTTCTCCTGTACCGAGAATGTATGATATACCCATTTTGAAAATTTGTCAATATTTTTTTATATTTTAAACAAATTTTATCTTGCCAATTACCTAAAAATCATGTATAGTTTGCGCTATCGGAATATAGCGCAGCCTGGTAGCGCACTCGTCTGGGGGGCGAGGGGTCGCGAGTTCAAATCTCGCTATTCCGACCATTAAAAAACGATAACCCATTGTAATATATGGGTTATTTTTTGTCTTTTTCCAGGTAAAAATAAAAAAAGAGGCAAAAATTCATAATGGTGAGACGAAATACCCCCAAACAATATCAAACAAGATTACACCTTAGAGACCACACATACTACATAAGAGTTGCAGTCCCCAAAGCATTAAAAACACTTGAAAAAAGGAATGAAATCAGGTATAGTCTAGGAACCAAAGATTACTTTATTTATTAATCCCTTTGCTTTTCTTGTTCATATAGTATCTTTTCTTCGCTTTTCTTCTTCTGTTAAAAGAAGCTTAATAACATTTTTTGAAAAATATGTATGAACAGTTCCTGAAACAGCTTTACTTTTAACACCATGGGATTAAATGGTATCCACCAAAAATCGGGCAACAGTTGTTTTGCCCGCACCATCAATACCTTCAATTGAGATAAATTGCCCTACATTGGCATCAAATTCTCTCATTTTTTCTAT
>JAZKXP010000040.1:0-4654 GCA_045611665.1 Alphaproteobacteria bacterium
AACATTTCAGAACGCTGAGCTGTTTTATCCCACAATTCTTCGGTAATAAATGGCATAAACGGATGGAGTAAGCCCAAAATTTTATCAAACACAAAAGCCATCGTGGACCGTGTTTCTTTTTTGGCTGTTTCGCTGTCTCCATAGAATACCGGTTTTGCCATTTCCAAATACCAGTCACAGAACACGCCCCAAACAAAGTGGTAAGCCGTTTGTGTGGCGTCATTAAAGCTGTAAGTTTCAATGGCGTTGGAAATTTCTTTTTCTGCTTCGGATAATTTGGTGATAATCCAAGCGTTCATCGGCAATTTAACGCCGGCCGGATTATAATCTTCGGCCACTTTACAATCATTCATTTCACAGAATTTAGCGCTGTTCCAAATTTTGGTGGCAAAGTTGCGGTAAGCTTCCACACGAGAATCCCCGATCAAAACGTCACGGCCTGTGCCGGCTTGAACCAACAAACTCATACGCAAAGCATCGGCGCCATATTTTGCAATCATTTCCAACGGATCAATCCCATTGTTTTTGGATTTGCTCATTTTTTGGCCTTTTTCATCACGCACCAATCCGTGGAAACAAATTTCCTTAAATGGAATTTCTTCCATAGCGTACAAGGACATCATCATCATTCGGGCAACCCAGAAGAAAATAATGTCAAAGCCGGTAACTAAGACGGAAGTCGGGTAGTATCGTTTTAAATATTCATCGCTTTCATTTGGCCATCCCATTGTGGAAAATGCCCACAAACCGGAAGAAAACCAAGTATCCAATACATCGGTATCACGGCGCAGAGGTGTTTCTTCACCATAATGTTTAGTGGCCTCAATTTTAGCCTCTAATTCCGTTTCCTCACAGAAAATGTGTCCATCCGGCCCGTACCAAACCGGTACTTGGTGACCCCACCACAGTTGTCTGGAAATACACCATGGTTGCAAATTACGCATCCATTCATAGTAGGTGTTTTTCATATTTTCCGGATACATTTTAACTTGTCCGTTTTCAACAGCTTCTAAAGCGCGACGACCAATTTCCTTTGTATCCACAAACCATTGGTCTGTCAAATACGGTTCAATGATAACACCCGTTCTGTCGCCATACGGAATAGTCATCGGATTGGGTTCTTCCTTAACATACAATCCCAATTCTTTAATGCGTTCCAAAACTTTGGCTCGGGCCGTCATGGTGTCCATACCTTGGAATTCAGCCGGTACATTTTCATTCAATTTGGCATGCACATCCAAAATGTTAATCATCGGCAAGTTGTGGCGGCGACCGACTTCAAAGTCGTTAAAGTCATGAGCTGGCGTAATTTTAACGGCACCCGTTCCTTTTTCCGGATCGGCGTGTTCATCGGCAACCACCGGAATAGGGCGATTAACAATTGGCAAAATCACATTTTTACCGATAATGTCTTTATATCTTTCATCTTCAGCAGAAACAGCCACAGCTGTATCACCAAAGAATGTTTCAGGACGTGTTGTAGCAACAGTAATAAAGCGACCCGGTTCATTTTCAACAGGGTAATTCATATACCACATTGTGCCGACAGTTTCTTTTTGAATAACCTCTAAGTCAGACACAGCCGTTTGTAATTTGGAATCCCAGTTGACAAGGCGTTTGTCTTTATAAATCAAACCATCTTTAAACATTTTTACAAAGATTTTACGAACGGCAGCGGATAAACCTTCATCCATTGTAAAACGTGTTCTGTCCCAATCACAACTGGCACCCAATGCCTTTAATTGATTGATAATCTGACCGCCGGATTTTTCTTTCCATTCCCAAACTTTTTCAATGAATTTTTCACGACCGAAATCATGACGGGATTTACCTTCCTTAGCCAGCAATTTTTCCACAACAACCTGCGTTGCAATACCGGCATGGTCCATACCCGGTTGCCATAATACGTCAAAACCTTTCATCCGTTTATAACGGCACAACACATCTTGGATAGAGTTATCCAAAGCGTGTCCCATGTGCAACACACCCGTTACATTTGGTGGCGGAATGATAATGGAAAACGGTGGTTTTCCGGATTGCGGACGGGCCGCAAACAAGTTATTTTGTTCCCATTTTTTAAAGATTTCTTTTTCGGCGGAGGCCGGATTAAATTGCTTATCTAACATAATATATTCCTTTAAATTAAACCAATGGGATAGAGTTTACTAAAAAAACATATAAAATGCAAGAACAATTATGTGTTATTTCGTTTTTGTCTTGACAAAATGAAAAAGAAAGGGCATTTTTTCACGTATGAAAAAAATATATTTTACTGTTTGTATTTGTTTTATGCTATTGTTTACATCGTCTGTTCAAGCCGGTTGGATATCGGATACATGGGATGTTTTTCAAAATAACGTATCTGACACGTTTTGTTCCGATAAATATGAATTATATGTGCCGATTCGTACGTGGCATAATCGTTTGACCTATGATGACTATAAAATTAAAGGATATAACGAACGCCCTTGGGGTGGCGGGCTCGGACAATACCATATAGATGAAAAAGGCAATCAGCATTCGCTTTATGCAATGGTATTTAAGGATTCTCACAATGATTTTGAACCGATTGCCGGATACGCTTGGCAAAAAAATTGGCGCTTAGATGAAGCGGGTGAGTGGAGAATGGGTGCCGGCTTTACCGTTTTTGTGACGGCCCGATCCGATTTTGATTATATTCCGTTTCCGGGGGTATTACCGTTGGTTGCCTTAGAATATAAACGTCTTGCCATTCAAGGCACTTATGTTCCGGGATTTTCCAGAAACTCAGGGAATGTGGCTCTTTTTTGGGCTAAATGGAAGTTTTAATTTATTCGCCAAATTGCTTATTAATATAAATATACACGGCTAAAGCAATAAACAGCTGTAATATCCCAAAGACTTTAAGGCGATTAATGGGCGTGTTAATAATATTTTCGGCAACGAAACCTTGAATGAATCTCGGGAAGACCAGGTATGATATTCCGCGTATAATCAACAACAAAACAACGGCGTCCAAAAATCCTTTCATATTTTTCTCCTTATGTTTTGGGGAAGTGTATCGTGAAAAGCGTATTTTGTCAATGTTAAAAATCTTTCCGGGTTGTGAAAATCTCAAAATGGGTGTACAATATATTAAGAGTATGTTTATGGAGTTTTATGTGATTATGAATAAGGAACAAGAAACGATTTTTGCTAAATTGGATGAAATTAAACGTGATATTGCCGGTGGGGCTGTCAGTCATTACACCAAAAATTCGTTTGCCGAAGATGAATACATTGAGGTTTTTGAAACGTTTCATGATTCCGATAAAAAACAGATGTATAAATTATTCTGGCATAATCATAAGACGGGAGCTTGCGGATATCGTGAATATACTGAGGAAGGGCCCGAAAAACAAACCATGGATTATTATCCCGATGGTCAGTTGACGGTTTGTCGCTATCAAAAAGGTAAATGTTATGATGAAATCGGGTATAAAAACGGGTTGTTAAATGGTCCGTATATTCGAAAAATATCCGATCGGCTGTTAGAAGAGGGCAGCTATACCGACGGCAAAAAAAATCCGATAACGCACAAGATTGAATTTTATGAAAATGGTTGTTTGAAAGAGGCAACTTATTATTATAATGATATTAAAGACGGCCAGAGTTTTACCTTTTATCCGAACGGCAGTCGGCGCGAAGAAATGAAGTTTGACGATGGTAGAAAAATATCATATTGTAAATCTTACTATCCAAATGGAACATTAAAAGAAGACGCTTATTATTCAAAGGGATATAGAAACGGATACTGTTATACATTCCGTGAGGACGGTACCAAAATTCGAGAGGCCCACTATAAAAACGGAGAATTAGAAGGAGTATGTAGTGATTATGATGATCAAAATCGTTTAACTCAGCTCTGTCATTATAAAGCGGGTACTATGCATGGTGCTGTTGAAAGCTATGACAAAGACGGCACAATGATTTCTCGTACGGTTTATGTTAATGGTCGAAAGGTGACGCCACCGAATTTATCTTTATCCGGTCGCTTAAGAACATTCGGCAGTGTTCTGTCGCCGGTCGGTTCTGCCGCACCTTCCAAATCACCGCAAGAACACATTCCTTTTCCGCCTCGTTCTATAAATGGCGGGCGATAGTTTTTTTTTTGCTTGCATATGATTATATTTTCTTGTATTCTCCACTTAATTTTTTTGTGGGGTAGAGTCATGATTCGATCTTTTTTTAAAAATACTAAATTTTTTGTCTTGTTTGTTTTACTGGTGCTTGTATGCGCAGCAGGGGTATTGTGCTATCCGAAACAACCGGTTCACATTTTTATGATTTGTGATGAAAAATACGCTCCTTATACGGCGACAGCCATTCAATCTATCGAAAAAAATAAAAGCTTTTTTACAAAAAATTATTTTTATGTTGCTGTCCCGGATGATGTTGAAAAGGTCAAATTATATTTTAATGAAAATCTGACAAAAAATATAACCTTTATTTCCACTGCAGAATTTTTTAAAGATAAATATAGTGAAACATTTTTAAATGCTTATAATACCCGTTTTTTTGCTCCTGAATTGTTTCCGGATTTAGATAAGATTTTATACTTAGACAGTGATATTTTGGTTTTTAAAGATTTATCCGCTCTGTATGAACAAGATATTCAAAATGTTTATGCCGGTGT
>JAZKXP010000041.1:0-9851 GCA_045611665.1 Alphaproteobacteria bacterium
CTCATTTAACATTTGTAAATAGGCTTCATCATCATTATCCAGCTGTTTAATTTTTGCAATGATATCATCAATACTCTCATAATCATGACAATTAATAAATGCCTTAGGATTAAAATCTTGAATGGCTGTCTCATCACCATAATAAATCGGTATTGTCCCAGCGGCAAAAGATTCCAAAATTTTCTCTGTACAATAACCGCGTGTAGCCACATTTTCAAAAGCAAATGAAAATTTATAATTCTTTTGAAATTCATATTTATCGGGGACAGGACCTCCAACATTATTTTTATATTTACCACCGGAATCCACTTGTTTATAAGCTGATAATTTTTCAAAAAATTCCTCACGATAGCCATCTGTTTGTTTCATATTGGAAATAACCATACAACAAAATTTACGTTTTGCAGCTTCAGCCTCCATATATGACTTATCCAAAGCTCGTTGCAAATCCTTTAAATACATACGCCACAAGGGCAATCGCATATAACGATCTTCAAATTCTATATGATGAAAACCAAAGGCGTAATCACAATAATTAAAATTTGGAACAGCATTTTCGCCAGTAAAGAAAATCCGAACACCATCAAAATTATGATGTTGATTACCATACACGCTGTAAAACAAATAATCCGGTTTATCAGATAGTTCTACATTATATTTTTCAGATAACAATTTTGTAAAGAAAGCCTCTTTCGCATTATAACTATTGCTATGAGAACAATCCATATACCCAATTTTAATTGTTTTCATTTTATACCTTACTGTTTACCGGTTGAGCCAAAACCACCTGCACCACGTGTCGTATCATCATCAACGCTGTCAACTGCCGCAAATGCCACACACATAACAGGTGCAATAACAGCTTGAGCAATTCTGTCCCCCGGCTCTATGACAAAATCTTCGGCCCCATGATTAACTAAAATGGCACGCACTTCGCCACGATAGCCCAAATCCACCGTACCGACACCATTCATCATCGTGATACCATATTTGGCCGCCAACCCGGACCGAGCCCGTATCTGAATTTCATAATTTAATCCTGCCGGCACATCACCTGTTATCAATTGAAATTTAACACCGGTCGGAATCGGCATATAATCATGAGGCTTTAACACAATACGTTCCGATATAGCCGCACGCAAATCAAAACCGGCATCCCCCGCATGCTTATAACCGAGTTCGCCCCAATTTTTATCGTAGTTTTGCAAATACTCAATATTTAACTTCATATATTTTCTCCTTTTTAAAGAAAATCATAGCGATTTTTACCGCAAATGTCAAATACCAAAATACCGGTCGGATATAAAAAATAAGTTGATTTTTGCAACAAAAGTTGTATATTACTAGCATTATAAAAAAATGAAAGGAAAAACATGTTTATATCTGAAGCTGTCGCACAAACCGTACAAGCAACCGCCGAAACGGCAACAGCAGCCCAAAGTCCAATGGCTGCAGTTGCTCAATTGGTTTTAATTTTCGGTATTTTATATTTTTTATTTGTCCGCCCTCAAAAGAAAAAATTACAACGTCATGAGGCGGCCTTAAATGCAATTACAAAAGGGTCAAAAATTGTTATCGGCGGTATCGTCGGAACAGTTGTTAAAGTGGCTGATAATAATGAACTAATCGTAAAAATCGCAGATAACACGGAAATTACGGTTATTCGCGGATATATTTCTAAGGTAGTGGAAGAGGATAAATAAAATGTTTGGATATTCAAAAGTAAAATCTTGGACAGTTATTATTACAATTTTAGTCGGTATTGTTTTTGCATTACCCAATTTTTTACCGACCTCGGTTTATGAAAAAACGCCCAAAAATATGCGTTCTTGGTTCAAACCAATTACTTTGGGATTGGATTTGCAAGGTGGTTCTTACTTATTAATGGAGGTAGATACCAATAACTTAATTAATGAAAAGCTGGCGAGCTTGTCTGATTTAACCCGTTCTGCTTTGCGCGCCGAAAAAGTACGTTTTTCCGGTTTAAAAGTTGAAAATGACGCGTTGGTATTGAAGGTTTTAAAGGCCGAAGATTTAAATACGGTGCGTGAAACCATTCGGAAACAAGAAACCGGCATTCCATTACAAATTGACACGGACGGAACACAAATTTCGGTACATTATACAGATGAAGCCATAGAAATCATGAAACGTCAGGCTGTGGCCCAATCCGTTGAAATTGTTCGTAAACGTATCGATGAACTGGGCACAAAAGAACCGCAAATTCAACAACAAGGAAGCGATAGAATTGTTATTCAACTCCCCGGCGTTCAAGACCCGTCCGAAATCAAAGCGTTGATGGGTAAAACCGCTAAACTGACATTCCACTTAGTTGATGAAAGCACCAATGTCATCATGGCCAGACAAGGTAAAATTCCCGCCGATTCAGTTTTAATGGATGGCGATGAAACAGGACCGATTGTTTTAAAACGTGCCGTTGTTGTCGGTGGTGAAAGTTTAGAAGACGCAAAGGGCTCATATGACGAACAAGGCCGTCCCGCCGTTTCCTTTGCATTCAAAGCGCAAGGTGCTAAAAAATTCGCTAACGCCACTCGTGAAAATGTCGGT
Organism: Alphaproteobacteria bacterium; assembly: GCA_045611665.1. Lineage (GTDB taxonomy): Bacteria > Pseudomonadota > Alphaproteobacteria > CAAHEQ01 > UBA3637 > UBA7488. Next base: position 2,569 of record JAZKXP010000041.1, read on the forward strand.
CGTCGTTTGGCTATCGTCTTAGATGGCAAAGTTATCAGTGCTCCGACAATTAACACCCCGATTACGGGCGGACAAGGTATTATTACGGGTAACTTTACGGTTGCCTCAGCCAATGATTTGGCATTGTTATTGCGTTCAGGCGCCTTACCTGCTCCGTTAATCGTCCAAGAAGAACGTGTCGTCGGCCCCGGACTGGGTGAAGATTCCATTCGTGCCGGTACGACAGCTTGTCTTTTAGGCTTATTATTCGTATTTGTCTTTATGATTGTCGTCTATGGCGGTTACGGTATTTTTGCCGATATTGCACTGTTGACAAACGGTATTTTATTATTGGCATTACTCAGTATTTTTGATGCGACATTGACTTTGCCCGGACTTGCCGGTATTGCTTTGACAATTGCAATGGCAGTTGATTCCAATATTTTGGTTTTTGAACGTATGAAAGAAGAAATCCAAAAAGGTGTCTCTCATCCGATGGAAATTTTAAATCGTGGATTTGAAGGGGCCTTTTCCGCCATTTTGGATGGGCAATTAACAACGTTTTTTGCGGCTTTATTCTTATTCTGGCTGGGTTCCGGTCCGGTTAGAGGTTTTGGTATTACGTTGGGATTGGGTTTGGCCACGACCATGTTTACCGCTCTTTTAGTCACACGTATGTTGATGACAATCTGGATTGCCGTCAGAAAACCAAAAACAATCAATTTATAAAGGATACGACAGATGAAAAAATTATTTAGAAAACGTAATTTTAATTTTAACTTTTTGGGTATTCGTAAAATCGGTTATGCAGTTGCACTTGTATTGTTGGCATTGTCTGTAGGGGCCTTTTTTACCAAAGGATTAAACTATGGGGTAGATTTTGAAGGGGGCGTTTTGATTGAAGTGTCCTCAGAAACACCTATTAATATGGATGAAATGCGTTCCGACTTATCCTTTTTAAAAGAGGTATCCATTCAATCTATCGGTATGGGTGATGAAATTAAATCCGTTTTAATTCAAACACAAGCCGAAGATGCTGGTTTAACAGGCCCTGCCTTAGTTGAAAAAATCAAATCTGCCTTGGGTATCGGTTATACATATGATCGTGTAGAAACTATTGGCCCCAGAATCGGACAAGAGTTAAAAGAAAAAAGTTTACTAGCTTCCGTTTTGGCTCTGTTGGCTATTTCTATCTATATTTGGTTGAGATTTGAATGGCCGTTTGCCATCGGATGTATGACATCACTGGCCTATAACTTAGTGATTGTTGTCGGGGCTTTTGCGCTGTTCGGATGGGAATTTGATATGATTGTGGTGGCCGGTTTGCTCTCTCTGGCCGGTTATGCTTGTAATGATACGATTGTGACATACGACCGCGTTCGTGAAAATTTACAAAAATTCCGTAAAATGGATAAAGATGCCTTGTTAAACAAAAGCATTAACGAAACATTATCCCGTACAATTTTAACGGGTGTGACAACTTTGTTTGTATTATTGGTTTTGTTATTCATCGGCGGACAAACATTACAAGGCTTCTCTATTTCTATGACTTTGGGTTTAGTGATTGGGACATGTGCCTCAATTTTCGTGGCCGTACCAATGCTCAGATACTTTGATATTGCACAGGTTGCCAATAAAGGTGAAACGGGTCCCTATGCAAATGCCGAAAAATAGACTCTGATATCTATGCAAAACAGTCGACTGATTCAGTCGGCTGTTTTTGTACTATGAGAACTCAAATACAAAAAAACCTCTCTAAACAGAGAGGCTTTTCATATATAACCTATCGACAGTTACCACCAATCAGAACCGGATTGCTACGCCAATTATAAATTCTGTGTATGCAATTCTTATTTCCTACCGGCCTGACATAATTAGGACGCGACGGACGTGCGCCAGGAACCACAATTTTCGGGCACCGACGCGCAGGCACCGAACAACGACGAGGAGCATACACAGTCCTGTATATTTTTTCCGCCGTTCTATTATTATCACGGTTTTGCAAATAATTCAGCGCCATACCACCAGCAGTTACTGCGAACTTCATAGCATTAGTTTCACTCGTCGTAACAACACCCCCCATATATTGCCCATCCGGGCCATATACCGTTGTTGTATCACGCAGCCCACAAGAAGATAATGACGTAATGGCCGTAGCCAGCATTGCTAACTTCATTGCCGTACTGTTCATCCAAGAACGTTCATTTTTTTTATTTTCATTTGACATGATAGGCTCCTTTCTCTTATATCATACATACAGTATAACATACATTGTCTTTTTTGTCAATTAAATCATAATAACATATTGATTTAATTATTATCTATATAAACACGGCTGAGTAACATACGGACCAACAGGACATCCGTTTTTACGAATTAAAACCGGATGAGAACATCCTCTGTGGCCATACCCATAGTACCTATTATATGTACCATACCCATAGGCCCCATAACCAGAACCAGTAGAATATCCACCTGTAGAGTTATAAGAGCTGGAATAAATTGGAATATTTTGAGTACTCACATGAGCTTGAACTGCTGCATTCATACCTGCTGCCGCTGTTACCGGATGAACAGGAGCTTGCTGAACGGGGACATAACGCACCACCGGTTGAGCTGGCCGAGTAACTACGGGTTGTTGAACCGGAGTATAGTAGGCAGATTGAGACGGAGTATAAACATGACCTCCATCTTTATAATTAACCACTTTTGGTGCCGGCGGCACACTATTGCCATAAGCCGGTGCTTTTTTACAACAACAAGAGCTTAACGCACCGGACATTGCAATCATACTTCCAAGTAAAACTAATTCTTTTTTCATTTCATTCCCCTTTGTATTGTGCTTCAAACATGGCAATCCTTTGCCTGATTTAAATACAGTTTAACATTTTTTTATATGTTTGTCAATAATTTTTTTAAAATTTTAATAATGTATTGATTTTTATAATCATAATTTTAATTTTTTACTGTTTTTTTCATTCAAAAATCGCAAAATTTCACTCATAAACCCATAGGCCGGCAACTCACGATGCCCCGCCTCAGAGCTTGAGAAAAATTCTTTTGGTTTTTGGGCGCGTTCAAATAAATGTTCACCTTGAGTATAGGGCACGACTTTATCGGCCATGCCATGCCCTACCAACAAACGGGTATTAATTTGTTTAATATGTGCCATACTGTCGTAAGTATTCCCTTGTAAAATCAAATGAACGGGGAATAAATGAAAACTTTCCTTGTCTGCAACATCTGCCACACTGGTAAACGGCGCCTCCAAAACAACCGCATCAAACGGATTATTTTTCCCCAATTCTTTTGCGCCATACACCGCCAAATACGTTCCCATGGAATGACCATATAATACGATATCGGCATTTTTAAAGCCTTGTTTATTTAAAAAAGCCACCGCCAACCGAACATCCGTTTCCATAGACATTTGATTAGGCTTACCCTTACGCCCGCCAAATCCTTGATATTCCGGCATTAAAATAGCATAGCCCTTATCCGTAAAGGGTTTTGCCCGATTTAAGAAATATGAAGCATTATTCGAATTACCATGAAAAAAAACAACGGCTTTTTGGGCATTATCGGGACACACATACCACCCATACGCATCTGTGGTATCAGATAACGATACTTCCCGCATATCCGGTATTTTTTCCGTCATTTTTTGCAAAGAGGGCTTAACCGTATCGGGATGATATAAAAATACATGCGGCATAAAATAAACAAGCAACGCAAAACCGATATACGCAACCACACACACCGCAACCAATATTTTCAAAAATGATATCATAATTTGAGTTCCTGTTCTTCTAAATGTTTAATTTTATCGCGCAAACGAGCCGCTTCTTCAAAATTCAAAGCTTCAGCCTCTTTCAGCATTTGAATACGCAATTTTTCAATCATTTTCCCGGTATCCTTCATGACCTCTTCGGCAGATCGGTCAATTCCCTCCGGAGCCAAATCACCAAAGTCTTTAATTAAATCCGGAATTTCTTTTTTCACCGTCTTGGGCGTAATCCCATGTTCGGCATTAAATGCCATTTGTTTTTCACGCCGTCTGGCCGTTTCAGTTAAAGCCACATCCATAGACCGTGTTATTTTATCGGCATACAAAATAACACGTCCGCTTTGATGGCGGGCCGCCCGTCCAATTGTTTGAATAAGGGAGGTTGCAGAACGTAAAAAGCCCTCTTTATCCGCATCCAAAATCGCTACCAGACCACATTCTGGGATATCTAACCCTTCCCTCAGCAAGTTAATGCCCACCAATACATCAAACGTCCCCAAGCGTAAATCTCGGATAATTTGAATGCGCTCTAAGGTATCAATATCCGAGTGCATATAGCGCACTTTAATACCTCGTTCAGCTAAATATTCCGTCAAATCCTCGGCCATTTTTTTGGTTAAAGTCGTCACCAAAACACGGTCCCCTTTGGTAGCACATTCAATGCATTCGGCCAATAAATCTTCCACTTGTGTTGCAACTGGTCTGACCACGCATTCTGGATCCAATAATCCGGTCGGACGAATAATTTGTTCGGTAAAAACACCTTTGGCTTGTTCCAATTCCCAAGGGGCCGGCGTTGCCGATACAAAAATCGTTTTGGGACGCATGGCATTCCATTCTTCAAATTTTAAGGGGCGGTTATCTAAACAACTGGGCAACCTGAACCCATATTCGGATAAGGTTGTCTTGCGGGAATAGTCCCCTTTATACATCGCCCCGATTTGAGGTACCGTTACATGCGATTCGTCAATAAACACCAACGCATCATCCGGCATATACTCAAATAAAGTCGGCGGAGCTTCCCCCGCTTTACGCCCCGTTAAATGTCTGGAATAGTTTTCAATCCCTTTACAAGAGCCGGTCGCCTCTAACATTTCCAAATCGTATTTTGTACGGCTAGCAAGGCGCTGCGCCTCTAAGAGTTGATTATTAGCTTCATAAAAAGCCAACCGGTCCTTTAATTCCTCTTTTATCGTTTTAATCGCTTGATGCAACGCCGGTCGAGGCGTCACATAGTGGCTGGCTGGATAGACAACTATATCGGGCAGTTCCAATTTCTTACGTCCCGTCAGCGGGTCAAATTCATGTATCGTTTCCAACTCATCCCCAAAGAAACTCAGGCGCCATGCCGAATCTTCCAAGTGAGAGGGGAAAATATCTATCACATCTCCCGATACTCGAAAACAGCCCCGTTCAAAGGCCAAGTCATTGCGTTTATATTGCAATTCAACCAAGCGACGGGTCAGGTCTTTCATATCAACCGTGGTATTTTTTTCCAATCGAAACGCCATAGACGAATACGATTCGGCCGAACCCAAACCGTAAATACACGATACAGATGACACCACAATCACATCACGGCGTTCCAACAAATGACGCGTTGCCGAATGTCGCAAGCGGTCAATTTGTTCGTTAATCGCCGAATCTTTTTCAATAAAAGTATCCGTTCTGGGAATATATGCCTCTGGTTGATAATAATCATAGTAAGACACAAAATATTCAACGGCATTTTCGGGAAAAAAGGCCTTCATTTCCGCATATAATTGCGCTGCCAACGTTTTATTGTGCGCCATGATTAAGGCGGGGCGTTTCATCTGAGCAATAATATGCGCCATCGTAAAGGTTTTCCCTGACCCCGTAATCCCGAGTAAAACTTGATTTTTTTCTTCCCGTTTTAACCCTGCAACCAATTCGGCAATAGCCTGCGGTTGATCTCCGGCAGGTGAAAAAGGGGCATGCAGTTTAAAGTCTGCATCGCCCGACAAATTTTGTTTTTCATATAACGGAATTAAAGAATTAACCGTCGACATTTACCCTCCCCGTTTTGTTTTTGGGGATGATTTATTGAGCGCTTGTTTTTGGGGTCTTTTGACCTGAGCCCCCTTTTTGACCGTATTTTTTTTATTTTTCGTATTCGCCGATGTTTTTTCGGACGACACCGGTTGTTCCTCTTTTTTATGATGCATTGCAAAAACTTGATCTTTAACCTCTTTCAAAGGTAATTTTGACCAATCTTCTTTCGCCTGACGCAGACCCAGTCCAAAATCTTTAATCACATCACGGACACGAGGCCCTTTAGCCCCCCACTCGCCCCATGAAGTCAACCGCATACAAGCATTGGCCATTAATAAAAAGGTGGCCACATAAAACACACTCATGGACAGATTAACATTGACCACGGATAAATAAGCCAATCCCGCCATGACAGCTATCCATTTTGTCACACTCTTTAAAACCTTATCCGGTTGAATATTTTTGGATAATGCCTGTTCAACCATATACGGATACACCGGCGCGCACCGTTGATACAACGCAATTGACACCAACGTTGACCACAACACCTCCATCATCGGATAGGCATACAAAATCAACCCTTGCGTTAAATATCCCAGCCCCATAACATAAACCGTCATTCCGCCCCAAACAAACCCGACAAACGCACCGGCAATAGAGCCCAAGACTGGACGTTCCCCTCGTTTTAAATACCAATTTATTCCTACTTGAGTACACAAAATCAACAATGCTAAATTCCCGAAGATATCCGGAACCAATCGGGATAAATTAGCTAAAAAGAAAAAAAACAGAGCAAATGCGATTGAAAAGGTCATAGAAAAAAACGGAACTCTGTCCATTTGAACAAAAATCCACACGCCCAGCCCCCAAGCTACAGCCAATGCCAACCTTAATAAAATGCCGGAAATACCATCCCCTAACAGAGGCAGGGACGGTAAAAAATAAGTTGAAATAAAACATAGGCCGATGGTCAGTGTTATATACTTAGCGGCGGATAATTTGCTGTCAAACAAAACCATCAAAACCAATCCCATTGCCAACAAAGCATACAGGAAAAAGGATAGACCGTCCGTTATGTCATGCAAAAAGAAACTGATACTTAAAAAAGAGGCCACCAAAAGTACCATTCCCAACGGCAACGATATACCAATCGGATCGCCCCCCTGACGATTATTTTTTACGAAAGAACTTGCCCATTTTGCCCCAAACACGCCAATCAAAAACACACCGACATAAACCAATAACCCATAAATAGTTTCCATAAGTCCTCCTAAAAAAAATTAAGATTGTGCCTGTGGCGCTTAAAAATGCAGCCCTTAAGCCTTATGACGGAAAGCGATACGCCCTTTTGTCAAATCGTATGGTGTCATTTCAATTTCAACTTTATCACCCACCATAACACGAATGCGGAATTTTCGCATTTTACCGGATGTGTGAGCCAAAATTTCATGATCATTTTCCAATTTCACCCGAAATGTCGCGTTCGGCAAAGCCTCAACAACAA
>JAZKXP010000042.1:0-12987 GCA_045611665.1 Alphaproteobacteria bacterium
ATTATCGGTGTATTATCCGTTGGCGCTATCGCAGGATATTCTTATGGTATGGATAAATATCGGGCAAATACCATTATGAATGATATCATGCTCAGAGCGGTTGATTCTATTTCGCAATTTAATGTTACGGGTGATGTGAACTTATCCGAATGGCCGACAACGACTGTCGGTAAATACGCTATTGGATTGGAAAATGAAACCATTGGGATTCAGGTTTCGGATTTACCCAAACGGTTATGTGAAATGGTGTTTGACGGAATGATTAATAATGCCACAGTTAAAATCGGGACAACGGAATACGATTCGGTTACAGATGATGATGTTTGTGGCAATACCAATACAATGGTGTTTTATGTAGATAAAGGTGAGGATAGTTTAGAAAATGGGACTCAAGAAGGGGATGAAACTGAAAGCGAAACACCCACCACTACAGAAATAACTACAACAGCCACAGAAACGACCACGGGTTGCAATTGTGGGACCAACGAACTTTGTGTTAACATGCCAGATGACTGGTGTAATTCATTCGTTGAACAATGTGTATCATTTTCTAGAAGCAATGGATATACCTCTCCATATGGTGGAACATGGTATCAAATATTTGTAAATTCAAATCCATATCCAGACTATGAGGCAGCTGAAAAAATCTGTAACCATTATGGATTATCGTTAGCCTCATTGACTAACTTAGTAAAAAATCCTACAACCACCACCTGGGACATGGGGGCCAAGCAATTTGAATTATCAGATTTAGGAACTGATTTGGGGTCACACTTCAGTGGAATTACTCGTATTTTACTATCAGATACAACATCAACAAGTCATATAATTCTTCATATAAACCAGGGAAAACGCTGGGATGGGGCTGACGGAAGTGATATTCTCCCTGCCGGTTATGCACATGATGATTATAGGGGGTGCAATTCAACATATTATCATGGGGCAATTTTATGTAAAGATAAATAATGTGCTATATCAAATAAAAGAAAGAGAGCTGTCAACTGAGTTGGCAGTTTTTTTTCAATCCTACCTCCCAACAAATTCCCACTTTTAACTTGACTTTTGGGTTAAATAAGGCTATGTGTTAATGAATACATTTTTAATACATAAGGATATCAAATGAACTTAAAATCTCTCTTTGGGTCTTCCAACGACCGTTACATTAAAAAATTAAGAAAAATTGTTTCAAAAATCAATGCGTTAGAACCTGATTTCGAAAAACTGTCCGATGAACAGTTACAGGGCAAAACCACCGAATTTAAATCTCGTCTGGAAAAAGGGGAAACTTTGGACGATTTGTTGATAGAGGCTTTTGCCACTGTTCGTGAGGCATCTAAACGTGTTTTGGGGTTGCGTCCGTTTGATGTCCAACTCATCGGCGGTATGGTATTAAATAACGGTCAAATTTCCGAAATGAAAACCGGTGAAGGTAAAACGTTAGTGGCCACCTTGCCCGTTTATTTAAATGCTTTAACCGGCAAAGGTGTCCATGTGGTAACCGTCAACGATTATTTGGCTAAACGTGACAGCAATTGGATGGGCAAATTATATCGTTTTTTGGGATTATCCGTCGGATGTATCGTTCACGGATTGGATACGGAGGAAAGACGAGCTGCCTATAACAGTGATATTACATACGGTACCAATAATGAATTTGGGTTTGATTATCTGCGTGACAATATGCGTTTTTCTTTGAAAGAAATGGTGCAACGTCCGTTTAACTATGCCATCGTGGATGAAGTGGACTCCATTTTAATTGACGAAGCCAGAACGCCTCTGATTATTTCCGGTCAAGCAGAAGATTCTTCCGAAAAGTATATGTCTGTTGATAAGATTATGTTGAATATCAAACCGGAACATTATGACAAAGACGAAAAACACCGCAATGTTATATTGACAGAAGCCGGAACGGAATGGATTGAAAACGAACTTAAAACAGCCGGTTTAATTCAAGGAACGCTGTACGATGTCGAAAATATTTCCTTTGTTCACCATGTGGATCAAGCATTGCGAGCTCATACCGTTTTCACACGTGATGTTGATTACATTGTGAAAGATGACAAAATCATCATTATTGATGAATTTACCGGACGTCAGATGGAAGGACGTCGTTACTCCGACGGTTTACATCAAGCGATTGAGGCAAAAGAACATGTTACCATTCAACCGGAAAACCAAACAATGGCCTCTATCACATTCCAAAATTATTTCCGTATGTACCCGAAATTGGCCGGTATGACCGGTACGGCTATGACCGAAGCAAGTGAATTTGACAGTATTTACAGATTGGAAGTCGTAGAAGTTCCGACAAATAAACCATTGGGACGCAAAGATGAACATGATGTTATTTATCGGACGGCCGCCGAAAAATATGACGCCATTATTGCGGATATTCAAGCGGCCTATGACCGTAAACAGCCGGTATTGGTTGGGACAACCTCTATTGAAAAATCCGAAATTTTAGCAAATTTGTTAAAAGCCAAAACAAAAATTCCGTTTAACGTTTTAAACGCCCGTCATCATGAACAAGAGGCATACATTGTGGCTCAAGCCGGAAAACCGGGTGCTGTAACAATCGCTACCAATATGGCCGGTCGCGGTACCGATATTCAATTGGGCGGTAATTTTGATATGCGTCTTGCCGAAGAAAAAGCCAAAAATCCGGAAATGGATGAGGCAATCTTGGCTGATCAGATTCGCAAAGAAATTGCTCAGGATAAAGAAATTGCTCTTTCGGCCGGCGGATTATATGTTTTGGGGTCCGAACGCCACGAAAGCCGTCGTATTGATAACCAATTGCGGGGGCGTTCCGGTCGTCAGGGAGACCCGGGTTTAAGTAAATTCTATGTTTCTTTAGAAGACGATTTAATGCGTATTTTCGGGTCAGAACGTATCGGTAATATTTTAAAAACCATGGGAATGCCTCATGGTCAAGCCATCGTCCATCCGTGGATTAGCGGCGCAATTGCCAAAGCTCAACAAAAAGTGGAAGCTTACCATTTCGATGTGCGTAAAAATTTGTTGAAATATGATGATGTGATGAACGATCAACGCAAAGTCATTTATGAACAACGCAAAGAGTTAATGGAGGCCGAAACCGTTACCGATGTCATCAAAGACATGCGTGAAGATTGTATTATGAATTTGGTGTATTCGGCTGCGCCCAGCAAAACCGTTCCGGAAGATTGGGATATGAATACCTTAACGGCTGAAACAGGTAAGTTATTAGCCATAGATGTACCGTTTAGTTCTTGGGCGGCAGAACCCGGCATAACACCGGAAGAAATGATTGAAAGATTGAATAAAAAATCGGCGGAAGAAATGGAAGATAAAATGAAAATTATTCCGCCTGAGCTCAGAACAGATATCGAAAAAAGCATTTTAATCCAATCCATTGATCAAAACTGGAAAGAGCATTTGCAAAGCCTTGATTTCATGAGAACCTCTATCGGACTCAGAGCCTATGGTCAACGTAACCCTTTAAACGAGTACAAGCGTGAAGCTTTCTTTATGTTTGAAAATATGCTTTCTCGCGTACGTGAACGGGTAACAATGTTGCTGAGCCATGCTCAATTCCAATTACAAAAACCTCAACCGACTCCGACAACGGAAGAACATCAATCAACTTTAGAACCGGACCAGCCGGACAATGACAAACAAGGGCCCGTCATATCGGACAAAACCCCGAGGAATGCTCCTTGCCCATGCGGATCAGGCAAAAAGTATAAACACTGTTGCGGTAAAATTTAATATGTAACAACGGGATATACCGCTCCCATTCGGGGGCGGTTTTTATTCACCACAAATATAAGTAAAAAAACATTATGACTCAAATCGATTGCACTTCAATTATCAGAATACATTTAGCCTATAACAAGAAAAAGGCAACTGCCTATTTATTTTGCTATAACGGGGAAATAAAAAGGTATGCGTTTCAAAAAGGGGCTAACGATTTTTTTGCAAAAAGCGCATTTATCTATGAAGCATTTACACAAAAAAGTCCGGCTAAATGTTTTGAAAAACTAGAAGAAGGATTCTATTTCTATGATGCCCAACATTTATGGACAATGGACAAAGTTTCTTCACACCCTCATTATAAGGATTTAATGACATCTCATCACATAAATGCCGTCAGTCATTTAAGATAAGTTATTTTTGATACATGGCCCACGTGGTACGAATCATATTGTCCAAGTTGCTGTGAACAGGTTTCCATCCTAACACAGCATTGGCCGTATCAGCCGAAGCAACTAACAAAGCCGGATCTCCCGCTCTGCGTTCTGCAAACGTATAATTAATCGGATGGCCAATGATTTGTTCGGCCTTTTGCACCATTTGCAAAACAGAGATACCTATTCCGGTTCCTAAATTTAGGCTTTGACTGGTACCGCCTTCTGACAAATATTTCAATGACAACCAATGAGCGCTGGCCAAATCGGATACATGAATATAATCACGCACACACGTTCCGTCAAGCGTATCATAATCATTTCCGAAGATTTGCATATCCGAACGAATACCGGCCGCCGTTTCCATAACAATCGGCAACAAGTTTTGCGGATTTTTTTCTAACCCTTTAACATCGCCATCTGCATCATACCCAACGGCATTAAAATATCTTAAGGCAATCCAGTTGATCCCTTTTAAGTTGCCATACCATGGTAAGAAACGTTCAATTTCCAATTTTGTAAAGCCGTAAAAATTAATCGGATTTGTGGGATGTTTTTCATCTACCGGCACATAGTTGGGCATACCATACACAGCAGCGGATGAAGAAAATACAAAATTTTTGACCCCATATTTAGCCATTGTATTTAAAATATTTAATGTCCCCGTGATATTATTTATGGCATATTTATCCGGATGGTCCATAGATTCACCCACCGCTTTTTTCGCAGCCAGATGAATGACACCGTCAACGCCTTGCATAACTTTTTCTAATGCGGGAATATCCAAAATACTGCCCTCGACGAATGCCGCCTTTGGAAATAAATTTTCAAGTTGCCCCGTTGACATATCATCAAACACCGTGACCTGTACATTATTTTGTAACAGTTCTTTAACCACATGAGATCCGATATAACCGGCACCGCCAATGACTAAAATATGCATTTATTCTCCTTTATTATAATTTTCCCAAGCAAAATTCCAATTTAACACCCCAATAACAGCCTTGACAAAATCAGCCCGTCGATTTTGATAATCCAAATAATAAGCATGTTCCCACACATCAATGCACAACAACGGTTTAATCCCTGCCCCCATTGGAAACTCTGCGTTAGAGGTAGAGACAACTTTTAACACACCGTTATCGGATATCAACCAAGCCCAACCGGAGCCAAACTGTTTAACGGCCGTTTGCAGTAGAGCATCTTCTAATGCTTCGCACGATCCGAAATCCCGTCTTATTTTTTCGGACAAATCCTGAGGAATGATTTTATAATCCGCTTTGTCTGTTAAGCTGTTCCAAAAAAATTCGTGATTAAAAACTTGGGCCGCATTATTAAACAAAGATTTATATTCAGGCACCCCCGCACAATGACGAATCAGTGTCATTAAATCCATATCTTGCATCACCGTGCCGGCAATTAAATCATTCGTGTTTTTAACATAAGTTGCATAATGTTTTCCATAGTGAAAGTTAAATGTTTCGGCAGAAACAACCGGTTCCAATGCGCTCATATCAAACCCTAATGGCTTTTGCGTTATCATCATGACATTTTCTCCTGTTATAAAAATATACTTTATTTTACGAAAATAAGATAGTATTTTTTTATCAAAATTCCAGTTTAATTTTCTTGACATTCCAAATTATTTTTGATAGACTGAACATATATTTTTTGCGATTATGGCGGAATTGGTAGACGCGCAGCGTTGAGGTCGCTGTGGAGAGATCCGTGGAAGTTCGAGTCTTCTTAATCGCACCATTTACACCTGTCGTTCATCCGGCGGGTTTTATTTTTTCCGCCTCTTTCCCACACAAACTAAAAGAACCAGAACTCTCACAAAATGAGACTTGCAAATTTTATAGGGTTATGGTAAAGATAAAAAAAAGGAGAAAATATGAAAATTATTACTATATGCTGTCTTGTCGGAATGGTATTACTCAGCGGTTGCGGTCGTATGTCCGCCGTTCAAAAACCAAATGATGCCGTTTACCCTAAAACTTATGCTGTTGGCTTATAGCCCCATCTTTTTATATTTTTCTGAAAGTTAAATGAAGAAAGGTCATGATATGAAACAAAAATATAAAACAATTACCGTTTTTTGCAGTGCTTCCGGTTCTACGGCCTCAATTTATTGCGAATATATGCGCCGAGTGGGGGAAGTTTTGGCCGAACACGGTATTACGTTAGTTTTCGGCGGTGGTGATGAAGGAATGATGGGTAAGGTGTTACAAGGCGTTTTAAACAAAAACGGCAAAAAATACGCCGTCATTACCGAAAAATTATTTCCGTTAGAATGTCATAATCCCTCTGTTTACACGGAAGGGGAACTTATCAAAGTAAACACCATGGCCGAGCGTAAAGCCAAATTGATTGAACTTGGCGATGCTATCTTGGTTGGCCCCGGCGGATGGGGAACCGTGGATGAGGTATCTGAGTATGCCGTTGCCGTTCAAATTGGTGATGCTGTTCGCAAACCGATGTTATTTTTAAACTTTAATAATTTCTGGAAGCCAATGATGCATATGATATTAAATATGCTACAAGAAGGAACCTTAAATAACAACAAAGTAGATTTTATTGATTTTTGTAATGACTTAGATGACATCTTCCCCACATTGGACAAAATCCAAAAACGTATTGAGGCCCGAAAAAACGGCAAACCCGTTGTGGCACCGTTTTGCGCCTGTGTGGAAGCCCCCAGACAAAATGATTAGAGCTTCTTTCTGATAAAAACCCCGCCACGAAAGCGGGGATTTTTTTATGATTTGATATCAAATTTCAAATTCCAATCCGGCCAGAGCGAACCAGCTGTCTATCCTTTTAGCTGTCTGATTATCCCACGTCAAACGACCGGAGGAAAGAGTTGCCTTAACATATTCGTGTAGGCGATACATACCCGACAACATCAAATGCGTATAGGTATTTTTTTCATTAAATTTTCCTGTTGAATTCAAATAATTCAAACTGACCCCATAGTCATCATTCTCATAGGCCGCCCCGACAATCCAAGTATGCGTATCATCAATATTTAATTTTTCTTGGAACATCATTTGACGATAAGAAGCACCAACCGAATAATTCCCCTTTTCAAGGAGTAATCCCAAACTATATTCACTATGATTTGCATCTACCTCTTTTGTTTTAAAGAAGTATCTGTCGTCATGGTAGTAAGCAAAACCGGCAGAGGCCCCCATTTTAAAGAAATTAAAATCCTGTTTGTATTGAATGGAGGTAATTACACCTTTACCGTGATCCATCTTAATACCGCCATCGGCGCACGTATCCGGTTTGGTATCATCAGATTGCACTGCCGATACACCCCATTTAAAGCCCCCTAACGATGGTGTGGTATAGCTGACTTTCAAATCACGTGAATCGGTGTTTAAATAGCTTAAAGTTGGGGCAAAAAATCCACTGGGACGTTCGTAAAAATAAGATATATCCGAATCATCTATATCAAATAGACCAACATCTCGAGGACCTTGATGCATTTGATAGGCAACATTTCGCAAATCACCAATATCCAACGTACCAAACGTTTTTGAAGCGATTGTTCCATAAACATCATACATTTTAAATTTATTTTGATCGGGGAATCTGTCGTTTAAAATCCATCGTCCCGCAATTTTACCACTTAAGGTCACATCGTCTGTTACATCAAAATAGGGTTTAATATATCCTTCCGATTTCATGGCATTATTATATTGGAAATGTTCCATTTTACCGGTAAAAGAACGAACATAGCCCCCTACACCCAAACGAATACGTTCCCCCTCATTGAATACATAATCGGCATGAGCAGACAACGCCGTAAAGATAATCAAAGCGGATAATATTTTTTTCATAACAGACTCCTTTACATATTTGATTATGTTAAACTAACCGATTTTTTTTATTTTTGCAAGGTTGAAAATTATGCCACGGTATGCTAAGATAAATAAAAAGGAAAAAACATGAAAAAATATATATCACTTATCCCCTTTAAAACCCTCAAGCAAAAATGTCTGACACTTTTGGTTTTAGGAAGCCTATCGGCATTCAGTATGGCGCCGTATTATATTGTGCCGTTTTTATGTGTGGGATTATCGATTCTGGTATATACCATCAATCAAGAAAAGCGCCCCTTGAAAGCCGCATTATATGGCGCTTCATTCGGAATGGGATTTGGCATATTTTCCATGGGATGGTTGGCTAATGCTTTAATGATTGACAACGGTGCCGTGGCTTGGGCCATTCCGTTTTGTTGGTTAGGTATGGGCTTACTATTCGCAATTTTCTATGCGTTTCCCACATTTTTGGCCACTTTATATCCTACCGGCTTAAGACGTTTTTTGGCATTTGCCGCTTGGTTTGTTGTTTTTGAATGGATTCGCAGTTGGATTTTTACGGGTTTTCCGTGGAATCTGATCGGATCTTGTTGGGGAGGAATGCTGCCGATGTTACAAACGGCCAGTGTTATCGGCATTTACGGTTTATCCTTTATCACTGTTTTGGTTTGTGGCAGCGGGGCTTTTTGGCCCAAATGGAAGCCGATATTCATGGCCGGCTGTACTTTAGGGGTTATCTCATTACTTGGCGTATGGCGATTATATGATGCCCATCAAGATAATGTATGGGGCGTTCAATTAAGATTGGTACAACCAAACATTGCACAAACATTAAAATGGGATCCGCAATCCGCAGATGATAATTATTCAAAAATATTGCGTTTATCCCGAACAAATAATGAAAAAATCACACATGTTATTTGGCCTGAGGCCGCCGTTCACTTCCTGATAGATCAAGATGAAGCCGAACGATTACGCTTAATGAGTGCCGTCAAACAAGAAAGCATTCTGATTACCGGAGGCTTAAGAGGGGCCAATCCTCAAAAGCGCCAATTGGCTAACAGTATTTTCATTTTAGATGATTTAGCCAATATCAAAGGATATTATGATAAATCTCATTTAGTGCCATTTGGGGAGTATATTCCACTCAGAGAGTTCATTCCTTTGGATAAAGTAGTTCCTATCGGTGGTGATTTAATGCCGGGTAGCGGATTAAGAACAATGCCAATTCCGAAAGCACCCCCTGCCAGCCTTTTAGTCTGTTATGAGGCCATTTTTTCCGGTAAAGTTGTTCGGCGTGACAAACGTCCCGCTTGGATGATTAATGTTTCCAATGATGCTTGGTATGGTATGTCGGCCGGGCCTTATCAACATTTCGATATGGCAAGAATGCGGGCAATTGAAGAAGGATTACCCATGGCACGGACCGCCAACAACGGAATTTCCGCAGTCATTGACGGATACGGCCGAATCATTGCTTCCTTAGACTTAGGAGAAGAAGGTGTTGTGGATGCTCCGTTACCAAAGGCGCTGTCAGCCACTTTTTATGCGAAAACGGGCCCCTATCCTATTTTAATATTAGCACTTGTATTTATTATTTTTTGTGCAAAAAGAAGAAAATAATACTTGACAAGTCAGATAAAATCATGTATTATCGCCTCAGTTTAAAGTAGAAAGGGTCCAAAAATGAAAGTTCGTTGTTCTTTAAAATCCGCTAAAGCTCGCGATAAAGACTGCAAAATCGTTCGTAGAAAAGGTCGCGTGTACGTTATTAACAAGAAAAAGCCGAAATTAAAGGCTCGTCAAGGTTAATACCGGATTTTTAAAAAGCTGCCCGCCTTTACGGCGGCTTTTTTATATTACTATTCCCAAAAACGTTTTGTTTTTATCTCGGCTTACATCCGCAATAACGTTGGCGATACATATTAAATTCTGTTTCCACCGCTTGGCGTAATTGCTCACCACCATTTTTACGCCAATTCGTCATATCATAGGCAATCCCGACGTCATCAGAGGCTCTTTGTCCCGCCCGACATACTTGTTCGAAATCTTTATATCTGGAAATACCCAAAACAGATGAAAAGCTGGTATAACCGTTTTCTTTGGCATATTCGGCAGCCCGTTTCAAACGCAAGTAAAAACAAATATCGCACCGCCGACCTCGTTCAGGTTCATTTAATAATCCTTTTGTTGCCTCATCCCACACGCAAGGATTGTAGTCCAACTCAATAAACGGTACGTTAAAAGCGTCACACACACGTTTATTTTCATCTCGCCTACGTTCATATTCTGATAAGGGGCGAATATTCGGATTGTAAAATAAAACAGCAAAATTTTCGCCTCGTTCAGCTAACATTTTTATCACGCCCCCACTACAGGGTGCACAACAAGAAACCAATAACATTTTTTCGTTTTTCATAAAACCAGTGTATCATAAGATGAGGATTTTTTCAAGTTCTTCTTGACGAGTGATATTTATCAAGATATGCTTTGTTGCATGGTGGAATTATACTTAAAATTATATCGGTGGTGGATGACGTGGCCTCAAAAACTCAGATTTTTGTTGGTTGGTGGTTATAATACCGTTTTTTCATATCTTTTATTTGCCGGATTACTGTGGGGATTTGGCGGACAGTATGAACAAATGGCCTTAGCGTTATCTTTTGCCTTCAGTTCTATTAACAGCTTTTGGACACAAAAAATTTATGTGTTTGCCTCAAAAGAACCGGCGTGGCCCGAATTTATCAGATGCCTCGGTACTTGGGGTATCAGTTATGTGTTAAATGCCGTTTTATTGTTGATTTTGGTGGACGGATTAAACACAAACGCCTATATCGCTCAAGGTATTGTTTTAGCCATACTCACCGTTTTCAGTTGGATAATGCTGAAATATTTTGCCTTTAAATCAAAATAACAATTCGCGCACTTTAGGCAATGATTTGAGCGGAGAATAATTTTCAAAAAAATAACCGGTCAATTTTAATCCCGCTTGGATATCCGTTTGAGTGGCCCCTGTATCTGTCCATAAAAACGCCGGCAGAGCCAATAATTTATCGTGATAAGGCTTACCTTTTTCTCGGCTGACGGCCCGTCCTGTTTTGGGGGAAACATAGGCTAAATCATTATCATTTCCACCACCGGCACACCCCGAACAATCAAGTCCGAATCCGATTGTTCCAAGCAAATTTTGTTCCCATTTGACATAACGGGGTAAAAAATCGTCTTGTTCCAAATCATTCAGCATTTGCATCGTTTCATCAAACAAAGGTCCAACGTTTTGGCGTTCAGGCAATACACCATCCAGTAAGGCACACACACTGGCCACACAGGCAAGGCGTTTTTTATCATCCAAAAAAAGAGCGCTTAACGGTTCGGCATTTTCCAAATAATATGTCCCCATTTGTTCGGGTAATCTTGCTTGCCACCGACCTTCAACGAATGTACCGGTCGAAGGCGGTGATTTTTTTTTGCACACGCCTAAATGACGCCCAAATTCCCGTGTAAACAAACTCACCACATATGAATTTTCCCCCAATTTTCGTGAGGATAACACCAGTGATTTATGTGTTTTAAACTCAGGCATTAAAATCCAATCCCCAATCCGAATATTGACTTTGATCTTCTACCCAGTTTTCTTTCACTTTTACAAACAAAAATAAATGAACCGGCGTTTCAAATAATTTAGATAATTCATAACGGGCCCGTTCGCCAATTTTTTTAATCATCTGACCGTTTTTACCCAAAACAATAGATTTTTGCCCTTCACGTTCCACATAAATGGTTTGTTCAATCCGAATGCCATTTTTTTGCTCTTTAAAGGCGGTTGTTTGAACGGCAACGGAATAAGGCAATTCTTGTTGCAAAGCCATAAACAATTTTTCTCGTGTAATTTCGGCGGCAAATAACCTGTTCGGCAAATCGGTTAATTGATCATCCGGATACATCCACATCCCTTTGGGTGCCTTTGAAATCAGATGTTTTTTCAGATCCTCAACATTTTCACCGGTTTCGGCAGAAATCAAAAAGGTTTCCGTGAAAATATCGGCCTTATTCAAACTGGCAATTAAAGGCAAGAGTTTATCTTTGGTAATTAAATCAATTTTATTAATGACCAAAATACACCGCTGTTTATTATTTTTTAAATTGGCAATAATACTTTGCGTATTTTTATCAATTCCTTTAACGGCATCCACCAGAAGCATTCGCAAATCGCAATCTTCGGCCTCTGTCCAAGCCGATGCAACCATAGCTCTGTCCAATCGGCGCCCCGGTTTAAAAATCCCCGGTGTATCCACCAAAATTAATTGTGTATCATCCTCAACAAAAATACCCCGAATACGAGAGCGAGTTGTTTGAACTTTAGGCGACACAATGGAAATTTTAGCCCCGACCAACCGATTAACCAACGTGGATTTTCCAGCATTCGGTGCCCCTAAAACCGCCACAAAAGCAAAATGTTGATTATTAATATCCGTCATGCATTCACCTGTTTTAATAAATTTCCGGCTGCCGTTTGTTCGGCTGCTTTTTTATTCGGTCCGTGACCGGTTGCTTGTCCCACCCCAACGACTTCAACTTGTATAACAAATTGCGGAGCATGTTCTTCACCCGTTTTTTCGATGAGCGTATAAACCGGCAATTTATGACCATGTTGTTGCGCCCATTCCTGCAAAGCGGATTTAGCATCTTTCGGAGCCTTTTTATCCACATGCAATAAGGGTGTCCAAATCGGTTCCATAAAGACACGAACGGCCTCTAATCCGCTATCTAAATACATAGCGCCTAAAACTGCCTCACACACATCGGCCAAAATGGAACGATTATGCCTCAGTTCGTGTTCTTTG
This sequence comes from Alphaproteobacteria bacterium, assembly GCA_045611665.1. GTDB lineage: Bacteria > Pseudomonadota > Alphaproteobacteria > CAAHEQ01 > UBA3637 > UBA7488. The sequence continues at coordinate 12,841 of JAZKXP010000042.1, forward strand.
GTAATGATTAAGTCCCCTAGCCCTAATTGCGTTGCAATTTGTGCCAGAGTTTCTTCCCGCACCAATCCGGTAAAACGTCTGGCGAGTTCCCCTTCTTTTTCCTGATCAAAGGTATGATATAGCATATCGGCGACAATCAATCCCAAT
>JAZKXP010000043.1:0-7220 GCA_045611665.1 Alphaproteobacteria bacterium
TGACTTATTTGAAATCGACAAATTGTGGACAAATATTTTGTTTCCTATTACCATTTCCATACTTATCGTTCTAATCTATTTATCAAAAATGTGCAAGCATTATTTTACGATTTTTGCATAATGCATATAAAAAATCCGTCCGTATTCGTGCGCCACGGAGAATATCTTTCTTGATGAATAACGCGATAACGTGGATGAGAGGTCAAGAAATTTTCCACTTGCCGTTCATTTTCATCCGATGTAATTGAGCATGTAATATAGGTCAAATAATGTCCCGGTTTGACGTATTCTTCGGCCGTGTGCAAAATGTCGGCTTGTTTTTTAGTCAGCTGTTCCAACTGTCTGGGCGTTAATTTCCATTTCATATCCGGATTTCTGCGCCACGTCCCAGTCCCCGAGCAAGGCGCATCCACCACCACATGATCAAACTTTTTATGCGCCTCAGGCAATCTTGGCACCGTTTTCACAATGGAAATGTTAGCACGTCTAGCCCGTTTTACTAATTCTGTTAAGCGCTTCGGCGAAGCATCATAAGCTTGAATAAACCCTCGATTTTGCATCAGTTGAGCTAAGATAAGAGATTTACCACCAGCACCAGCACAAAAATCAAAAACATCATCTTTTGGTTTAACACCAATTGCCATTGATACCAACTGTGCGCCTTCATCTTGCACCTCCACAAGACCTTTTTTATAGGCCTTTGTTGCCGATAAATTGGCGTGTTTTTCCAAAATAATCCCAAATGGAGATTGATCCGCCGGACGAACGGGTAACCCTTCGGCTTTTAAATCTTCTAATACCTTATCCCGATTACCGTAAGCACGCAAACAAATCGGTGCCATACCATTTTGTGCCAGCAATTCTTTATCGGCCTCCGGTACATGAGATACAATCCATTCCGGTGCTTCCCATTTTACCCAATCAGGTGCATTATCCGGCACAGATAAATCAGTCAAGCAATCCAATCGTTCTTCCCATGTTTTATCGGGATATAAGTATGTCAACTTGGCATAATTACGCAAAGCTTTCCACACCAACTCCAATAAATCTCGTCTATCATCTCCCACGATATAGCGATGAGATTCCGTATAACGATTAATGATTTCATTGGCTGAAGATGATTTTTCTTCAATTTTATTCAACAAAAAACCAGCTGTTTGTTTAATTTCTTCCGGTGTCATATTACCCCCGATAAACCGATTTTAACCAAGAAATTTCCGCTGCATATCCATCTAACTCATTCGGCGTTTCCAAATAAAAAGGTAAATGCCGTAATTTTTCATGGTTAATTAAACGTTCAAAAAAATCACTGCCTAAACTGCCCTCACCCAATTTTTCATGACGGTCTTTATGAGATGCATAAGGATTTTTACTGTCATTAATATGAATGGCTTTTAAACGGTCTAAACCGATAATTTTATCAAATTCAGTCAAGACACCATCCAAATCACCAACAATATCATACCCGGCATCATATACATGACATGTATCCAAACATACGCCCATTTTGTCAGACAATTTAGTGCGAGAGATGATTTCGGCGAGTTCTTCAAACCGACTACCAACTTCGGATCCTTTGCCGGACATTGTTTCCAACAAAACCGTCGTCGTTTGAGTGGGCGTCATAATATCATTCAGCAAATCGGATATCATTTGAATGCCTTTTGCTGTACCCTGCCCAACATGAGAGCCTGGGTGAAAGTTATACAGACTGTTCGGTGTATATTCCAAACGCCGTAAATCGTCCGCCATAACCATCTCGGCAAATTCTCGGGTTTTAGCGTCCGAGCTACACGCATTTAAGGTATAAGGCGCATGAGCCAGCAAATTACCAATTTGATGTTCGTTTGCAAATGTCAAAAAATCGCTCACATCTTGCGGGTTAATATCTTTGGCCGAACCACCCCGAGGATTACGGGTAAAAAATTGAAATGTATTCGCTCCGATTTTTTGCGCTTGGCGTCCCATATCCAAGTATCCTTTAGACGCCGATAAATGACAACCTACTGTTAACATGTTTTCTCCTTTTTAGGTAGGATATCCATTTTCCCACCGTTTGTCAAATGAAAGTTATACTTATGGGTCAATTGTAAAAAGGCTTATAAATGCCTATTTTCAAGATAAGTAGCAATTGTGCTATGATTTTTAACAAGGGAGATTTTATTATGCAATTAGGAACAAGATATCCGACTTTAGCGTTTCACACAGGCGGTGCCGGTCAAGCCAACGACGGAATTCCGCCTCAACCGTTCGAAACATTTTGTTATGACAGTGCGTTAACTGAAGCCAAAATTCAAGACTTTAACGTCGTGCCATATACATCCGTTTTGCCACCGGAATTGTTTAACAATATCGTGCCGGTAGATGAAGTGGCTCACACATTTAAACACGGGGCTGTGCTAGAGGTCATTATGGCCGGTAATGGTGCCAGACGTGACGAACACAAAGCCATTGCCACCGGTGTGGGTATTGCTTGGGGGAAAAAGAACGGCAAATTTATCGGCGGATGGGCTGCCGAATATGTGGAATATTTTGACACCTATATTGATGATGATATTGCCAAAGCACACGCCGAAATGTGGCTGAAAAAATCACTGCAACACGAATTGGATTTGCGGGGCGTTGAACAACACTCCGATTTTCAATTTTTCCACAATTATGTGAATATTGAACAAGAGTTTGGTTATTCTTTAACGGCTCTGGGCTTTTTGAATTTTGAATTCGCACCGGTTGTGGAACTGAAAAAATAATCATTTTGGGCAAATCCCCCTTTTGCCTTTTTGATATAAAGGAATAAAAAATGATAAAAGATAAATCAAAAAAATCCATGACAGCTACGGGAAAACTCGGTGTCTTAGGATTGGCCGCCATTGTGGTCAGCTCTATGGTCGGCGGTGGTATTTTTTCACTGCCTCAAAACATGGCACAAAGTGCGTCGGTCGGAGCGGTGATTTTAGCGTGGATTATTACCGGTATCGGTATGTTCTTTATTGCCAATACGTTCCGGATTTTAGCCGATGCTAAGCCGAATCTGACCAGCGGTATTTATATGTATGCTCGTGAAGGGTTTGGGTCCTATATGGGCTTTAATATCGGGTGGAGTTATTGGCTGTGTCAAATTTTCGGAAATGTCGGGTATGCCGTTATTACCATGGACGCCCTCAATTATTTCTTTCCACATATGTTCACAGGGGGCAATAACCTCAACTCAATTATCGGTGGGTCTATTTTGATTTGGGGATTTAACTGGTTGGTACTAAGAGGCGTCAAACAAGCCGCCGTTATTAACCTAATCGCCACCATTGCCAAATTGGTTCCGCTGGTCTTATTCATCATTATTACGGCATTTGTCTTTAATATTGATAAATTTGACTTTGATTTTTGGGGTGAAACCGTCATGGGGCATAAAGGCTTAGGTTCTTTGGAAAGTCAAATCAAAAGCACGATGTTGGTCACTTTATGGGCTTTTATCGGTATTGAAGGCGCTGTCGTATTATCGGGACGCGCTGAAAAACCGTCAGATGTCGGCAAAGCCACCGTTATGGGTTTCCTCGGGTGCTTAGCCATTTATGTATTGTTATCGGTCTTACCGTTCGGATACATGAGCCAACATGAACTTGCCAGTGTTGCCAATCCATCTACGGCCGGTGTTTTACAAGACATTGTCGGTCCTTGGGGGGCTTGGATGATGAATATCGGGTTATTGATTGCCATTTTAGCCAGCTGGCTGTCTTGGACAATGATTGTGGCCGAAATTCCATATGCTATGGCGGGTAACGGCACATTTCCAAAACTGTTCGCTAAAGAAAATCAAAACGAAGCACCCAGTAATTCATTATGGATTACCAGCTCGCTGATGCAAGCGGCCATGTTGCTTGTTTATTTTTCAAATAACGCTTGGAACACAATGTTATCCATTACGGGTGTGATGGTACTGCCGGCCTATTTGACGTCTTGCGCTTATTTGTGGAAACTGTGCGAAGACGGAGAATATCCGAGCGGTATTATGACAAAACGCTCTAGTGCTTTGCTGACCGGTATTTTGGGCGCCGTTTATGCGATATGGCTGATTTATGCCGCCGGTTTAAATTACCTGCTCATGGCGGTGGTCTTTATTGCCGCCGGTATTCCGATTTACCTGTGGGCCAAAAGCGAACATACGCCAAATGAAAAAGCGTTCAGCTGTGGTGAAAAAATCTTAGCTTACAGCATTGTCATCGTGGCTATTTGTGCTATTTATGCCTTTGCCAGAGGGATTATTTCATTGTAAATAACTGAAGGTTAGCAAATGGGAGAGGATTATCCTCTCCTTTTTTCTATCAATACATAAAAAAGGATAGACTTTTAAAAATTTGTATGCTAACCTATATATGCATTTGGCATAATACCAAATGTGGAGGGCAGAAAACCTTCTCAAAGACACCCTATCGCATGGGGTGTAATCTCCCTATTATGCGACTTCCGTCATGGCTGGAAGGTGGTAGAATAGCCCTAGGTCAATATACCACACTATTTCTTTGAGTAGTTTTCTGCTTCCAGCCACTCTTTTTTAAGTGTGGCCTTTTTCTTTTTTTTGAAAAAGACAGGTGCCTTGAAACACCTGAAAAAAAAATAAATGAATGAAGGCGGATACTGTGACGGTATCCGTTTTTTATATAAAAAAGGATAGACTTTTAAAAAATTGTATGCTAACCTATATATGCGTCTGAGGAATTCTCGGGCGTGGGGTTTCAAAGCCTCTTCTTACAATATCCTTACGCACGAGGATAATAAAAACAAAGGTGCGTTTTCCACGTGGTTGGAAGGCGGTGGAATAAGTCCTTTGGACGAATACACCGCACTATTGTAAGAATAGCTTTGAACTTCCAGCCACTCTTTTTCTATGAAAGTGTGGCTTTCTTTTAACTTTAAAGAAAGGACAGTTCAAATGAAATATGTCAGTTTAATTATGTTGGGTTTAATGTGTTCGGCTTGCTCATCAACCTATACACGGTCCGCTCCGTTTGTTACCAATATTTCCGGAGACAGAAATCACATGGTCATTGAAAAATGCCAAATTGAATACAAATGGGGATTAGGGGTCATCACTACCGAAAATTGTTATACACAAGAAATTAATATGAAATAAACAAAAACAGGTGCCTTGAAACACCTGTCAAAAAATTAAATGAATGAAAGCGGATACTGTGACGGTATCCGTTTTTTATATAAAATATAAAACGCCTGAAACATACAGAAAACCTAGGATAACGTTTCTACTGATTCCACGGCATGTCGGACAAAATATAAACCAATGGACAACGGCCACGAATACCGCCAACAATTAAACTTAAGGCCATTACCAGCGAAATGAGGTAAAACCACGGTGAAAACAGTCCCAATAAAATACCCGTTAAAACGATACTCCCCGCCATAATTCGTACTTGCCGTTCCATAGACATACTGTGAGAATAAATGATTTGCATGCCCTCTTTCTGCGCATTCAAAATTCCACCCTTTATAACCGCTACATTCGTAAAACCGACACGAATAAATTTTTCGGCAGCCATCATACCTCGCCCACCATGACGACACAAAATATAAAGGGTTTTAGAACCATCTAATCCATGTTCTTTAATAAACTTAATCGGATTTAAGTGCGCTATATCCACATGCCAATGCGGCATTGTCAAGGCCATCTTATCATGTTCAGCCACCGTTCTAACATCCAACACCAAATCGGTTGACCGAATATCTTTCGGATTTATTTCATGCATATTTCCCCCTTTTTAGGTTATATGGGGAAAGTACCTTCTAAAAACAACCTAGCCCTTTACATTATTCAACAATTTCGCAATACGATATTCATCGTGCCACACACCGTCAATAAGGGCTTTGCGTTTGGATACCCCTTCAATTTCATATCCACATTTTAAGTATAAAGAAATGGCTTTATGGTTTTGAGTCCTCACTGCCCCTTCAATGCGTTCCATACCTTGAGACACACACCAGTTTTCCATTAATGTCATCAAATGCCGACCAAGACCCATAGATTGTACTTCCTCTAACATATGAACCCCAAACTGAGCCGTATAACCGCACCATAAATGTTCGGGATGAAAAACAAAACATTGGCAGGCCCCGAGGATTCTATCACCATCAAAAATACCGACACCCCAAGAATACGAATTTTCGCATTGTTTATCAAAAGAGTCTTTTGAACGTGGTTTCTTACCCACATATTGGTTGGTAAAAATTGTTTCGGTTGCCAGCTGTTGCAAATATGTTTGCATCGCAAAATAATCATCCGGAACAATATCCCGTATTAAAACCGTTTTACCATTTTTCAGCGTAAAGTTTTCTTGCATGACATCCTCCACAAAAAAAGATATCATAAATTTTTATGGTTCACAAGCAAAATTTTAATATAAAGTATTACTTTAATCTTTTGCTTCAATCGTTTGATTTTTATCAAAATCAAGAGCAATTGAGTTAATACAATATCTATCCCCCGTTTTGGTGGGACCATCTGAAAAAATATGTCCTAAATGCGACCCACATCTGGCACAAATGACTTCATCACGAATCATAAAATGTGAAAAATCTTTGCGAATTTGAACACTGCCTTGTAATGCGGTATCAAAAGATGGCCATCCGCAAGAGCTGGCAAATTTACGGCGACCATCAAATAATTTATTACCACAAGCGGCACACCGATAAACTCCGTCTTCAAAAAAATACAGGTATTTTCCGATAAATGGTTTTTGGGTTCCCTTTTGACGTAAAACGGCATATTGATCCGCAGATAACGTTTCACGCCAATCATCATCTGTTTTATTTAAATAATGAACTTTTAATCCACGTTTTGCCAGATAATCTTGATGATATTCTTCGGCGGGATAAAAAGGACCGGCCGGTTCAATTTTCGTTACAATCGGATGAGCATATCTGCCCGAGGCATTTAAATCAGCGATTAACTGTTCGGCAATTCGTTTTTGATCTTCGGTTAAATAAAAAATCGCTGAACGGTACTGACTGCCCACATCGGGACCTTGTCGGTTTAACGAGGTTGGATTATGGATTTTGAAGAACATTTTTAACAATGTTTCATCGTTAGTTTGAGATTTATCATAAACAATACGGACAGCTTCGGCATGACCTGTGGTACCTGTACATACCTCATTATAGGTGGGATTTTCGGTATGACCACCGGTATATCCTACCTCAGTGGCTACAACACC
>JAZKXP010000044.1:0-31254 GCA_045611665.1 Alphaproteobacteria bacterium
TCACCCTCTACATACGCCGGATTCGCAAAATCATAAATTGTTGTTTCTTTGTCCCATTCGGCCAGAGAGAGTGTGGCTCGCCCTTGACTGGCTTGTGTCATTAAATCCACCGTCCGCAAAGAAATATCGTGCATGGTTTGATTCGCTCGGTATTTGTTCATCCCGTAACTGTATCCCGCAATCGCCCCAACAGACAGGACGCCGATAATCGCCAATGTTCCCAGCATTTCCACCATAGAACGGCCGGATTCAAATTGTTTCATCGTCATAAAATTCCCTTTCTTGTCCATTACGTTAAAACAAAAGAGCCACTCGAAAAAGTGGCAGGAAGTTAGAAGCTATTAAACGAATAGTGTAGTATATTGGGGCAAGAACCCTTATTCTACTACCTTCCTGCCAATGGCAAAAAGGTAGTTTTTTACGTCTGTTTTTCAGACAACGTTTAAGAGGCTTCTAAACCTCGGGGCAAAATGTTTGCCTTGATTTTTTTATATCATCAAAAATAAAATGGTGCAATAAAAAAGTATAGAAACAAACAAAACAAAATACGTGCCGAAAAAAAAATGACACAAACAAAAGATTAATATCGTTGATAACGTTCCAAAAACTGACCGTTACGCTTTAATTCTTGGGCAATATGAGTAGCGCGGGTAATCAAAATTTTTTGTCCGCGTTCTTCGAATGCCAGTGTTTTTTCTTTATCCCACAACAATGTGACAGATTTTGAAAAATCCTGATAAATATAACAAGACTTAATTTTACCCAACAATTTATTATCGGCGACCAAAGAAACACATCTTTTAATCGGATCTTGCACCTCCAGATGAATTTTGGAATGGTTGGGTAAGATATCCCGCACGCCAAAAGATGCCGCAATAGCCGTACTGGCCAACAAATTTTCACGAAAATGTAATTTATGCCCTCCGGCAGCCAAATTATAAGCCAAGCTCCCCATTGGAGACGCCAACAAATATCCATCTCCTTTAACCGAAAAAGAATTATTTCCTTGATTAATATATCCCGTTAAGCGCGCCTGTTGAGGATTATCACCGCTACGTACATAAATTTCATTCCACGCATAGGCTTGTACATTCGTATTATCCAAACCCAACGCGTGAACCGTTAAAGGATTTAATGTTATCTCATCTGCCTGGGCAATTCGTTCAGGTAAACCATCGGCCACAAAAGTATTTTGATAAGCCCCAATATGGCCCAAGTTCATCCCATATACCTTTTTTTTGTGTTCCAATCCTAAACACAAAGCATCTAACGTTGTGCCATCCCCGCCCAAAGAAACAACAACATCCGCTTCATCCACATTTTGAGTGATTTGGTCCGCATATTTTTGAGCTAAAATTGTGCTGGCCTCTAAAGCTTTGTTATTTGAAGAATCGGTATGTAAAAAAAATTGAACCATTTTTCACCTGCATCTGATAAAACCAGTCTAACACGCTTTTTATATTTTGTCAATTAATTTTTAATTTTATCGTTTTTATCCAAAAACGTTTTTTTTATAAGTTATGTATTGACAATGTTTTTTTTATTTGATACGATAGAACAAAATAAGAACATCGGGAGGTAAAATGCTGACTCAAAAACAACATGATTTATTGGTTTATTTGGATAAAACCATAAAAGAAACGGGTGTTTGTCCATCTTTTGATGAAATGAAAGACTACTTGGGATTAAAATCTAAATCCGGCGTACACAGATTACTTAGCGAATTGGAAAATCGCAAATTTATCAGACGATTGCACAATAAAGCCCGCGCGTTGGAGGTACTGTCTCTGCCGGCTATCCACCAATCGGCCCCTCAATTACTACCGGTCGCCAATGATGATGTTATGGCCATCCCTTTGTGTGGCAGAATCGCGGCAGGATTACCGATTGAGGCGATTCGCTATCCGTCCGAAACGGTTGCGGTTCCCTCTCAAATGATAGGGATGGGAGACCACTACGCATTAACCGTGGATGGCGATTCTATGCAAGGGGCCGGTATTATGGATGGCGACACCGTCATTATTCGCCGAACGGATCGCGTACAAAACGGCACGATTGTTGTGGCTTTGATTGATGGGTATGAGGTAACCTTAAAACGCATTCGGGCAAATGGTTCTTCCGTGGCTTTGGAACCGGAAAACCCGAATTATGAAACACGTATTTTTTCTGCAGACCGCGTTGAAATTCAAGGCGAACTTGTCGGATTAATGCGTTCATATCGATAAAAAAATATCATGTTATTGATAAAAAGGAACCTACCGGTCTAGCTGGCAGTTTTCAAGATATAAAAAAAAGAGAGTCGCAAAGGACTCTCTCACGAACGAATGAGGATATAAAAGGGGGATCCCCACCGTTCAAAAGATGTTTGTCATATAGGGAGACTAAAAAAATTACAAACATCTATTATCTTACGATAACAAAGGCATCATACTATATTATGATGCCCTCGTCAAGTAAAAAATGATATTCTTTGGTGTATTTACACTTGCGAATGTGTTTTTTCTTTAATTAAAGCGTTTGATGAAATATGATTTTGACAACAAATCGGATACGTTTGCTCTAATTGGGCTTTCAAGGCACACAGCGCCAAAGGTTCTTTTTTCGGCTGAACGATTTTAATATCGGCACCCCAAGAATGGGCAAAAGCCCTATCATTTTTGGGATTATCCCCAATATACAAAACATCTGAGGCTTTATCGGCAATGTCCAATCCCTGAACGGCTCTGTCAAAAGCCCCTTTGTTGGGTTTATCCGTTATCGGATTGCCGATATTTCCTAAAACCATATCAAACAATCCGTCAAATCCACTCTCAAGCACTTCTTTTTTCAACAACTGTTCACTTTTTGCCCCTAACAACACAATCCGTGTTTGAGGCATTTGCATTTTAAGAGCACTCACAATTTCTTTAGCCCCTTCATAAACCGTTAATGGAGTCAATTTTGTACCACTGATACGTTCAAAACAACTGACCAACTTAGCATCCCCTTGTTGCAACCGTGGATAAAGTTGATAAAAAATCTCTTGAGCCTCTACTCCCTTTTCACCCCAAATAGCCGTATTGGAAAAAATTTCGGCCCGTGCTTTCCCATTTTGAGCATGCGTATCTTCAGGTGTCCAAGCAGACGCCTTTTTATCCCCCAATTTATCCAATGTTAAAACATACGCCGCATGGACCAATTGTTCACATCCAACCAACGTTCCATCCCAATCAAAAACAATACATTTCGGAGCTTGTTTCATAAATATCTCCTATATTTTTTTAAGTATTTCACTCGCCTTTGCTAAATTTTCTACAGCATAATCCGGTTTGATTTCGGCAAATTCAACCCCATTCGGATTTGTCCACACCAAAATGCCAATGCCCCCTACATAATTATGAGCCATTTGAATATCGGCTTTTCCATCCCCAATGCTGATAATCATATCAGCCTCAATACCGGCCAGTGCCGTATCCGTAAAAATTTTAGAGGGTTTATCTTCTTCGGCTTCTTCGGCGCCAATAAGACGATCAAAATAATCAGCCACACCCATTGCCGAAACTTCATTACGCAAAATGGGACCAGCTTTATTGCTGGCTAAAATATTCACAAAACCCAATTCCTTGGCCGTTTGCAATATTTCCTTAGCCCCAGCCTTTAATTCCAATGCATCGGCATGTTCGGCATACCGGCTTAAAAAATAAGCCCGCACCTCGGTGGCCTTATCCGCCCCAAACACATCTTTAATCAAGTTGCGACCGGACGTATTCATAGCGGCCTTACTTTCTTCTTTTGTCCAAGGCGTCATTCCGTATTGTACACGAGCATCATTTTGAGCCGCAAAAATCGCCCCAAAAGTATCGGCTAACGTATTATCCCAATCCCACAAAATCACTTTTGACATAAAAAAATCTCCTTTATTTTGCTATTTAGCTCAGCATATCATTTTTTTTTTGCGTGTCAAATGATAAAAAAATGCCCCACCGATTGGTGAGGCATTCCATAAAACACTTAAACCTTATTCAGCATCAGCTGTTTCGGCTTTTTTTGTTTTTTTGGCTTTAGCCGGTTTTTCTTCTGTGCTTTCTTCTTTAGTTTCTTTAGCTTTTTTAGCTTTTTTCACTAAAGCAGCACCTAAGATATCACCCAAAGAGGCACCGGCATTTGTGGAACCAAATTCTTCCATCGCTTTTTTATCTTCGTCAACTTCTCTGGCCTTGATGGACAAAGTTAATTTACGAGATTTGGCATCAAAAGTTGTGATTTTAGCATCAACTTTTTCACCAACAGCAAAGCGTTCCGGTTTTTGTTCGGATTTGTCTTTGGCTAAATCTGTGCGTTTGATGTAACCTTTTAAGCCGTTAACATCAACTTCGATTCCGTTTTCTTCAATAGCAGAAACGATACCTGTAACGACTTCACCTTTTTTCAAGGTTTCCATAGCACCGGCAGCCGGATCTTCCGTCAATTGTTTTACACCCAAAGAAATACGTTCTTTTTCAACATCAATGTCCAAAATTTTAGCTTTGACCATTTGACCTTTCTTGTATTCTTTGATGGCTTCTTCACCGGCAACATCCCAAGACAAATCAGATGTGTGAATCATACCGTCAATATCATCATTTAAGGCAATGAAAATACCGAATTCAATCATATTTTTCACTTCACCTTCGATTTCATCACCAACGTTATGGGAATCAGCGAAAGCTTTCCATGGGTTTTCTTGGATTTGTTTCATACCCAACGAAATGCGACGTTTGGATTCATCAACATCCAATACGATAACTTCGACCTCTTGGCTCAAAGAAACAATTTTGCTCGGATGAACGTTTTTCTTTGTCCAGCTCATTTCTGAAACGTGGACTAAACCTTCAACGCCGTTTTCAAGTTCAATAAACACACCATAATCGGCAATATTGCTGATTTTTCCGGTAAAGCGTGTACCAACCGGGAATTTTTCATTAACACCGACCCAAGGATCTTCTTCAAGTTGTTTCATACCCAAAGAGATACGACCTGTGTCTGTATTGAATTTGATGATTTGAACTTTAACTGTTTGACCAACGGACAACAATTCTGCCGGATTCGTAATACGTTTCCAAGAAATATCTGTCACGTGTAATAAGCCATCAACACCACCTAAGTCAATGAATGCACCGTAATCTGTGATGTTTTTGACTGTACCGTCAACAATTTCACCTTCACGCAAGTTTTTAATCATTTCCGTGCGTTGTTCGGCGCGTGTTTCTTCCAATACAGCACGACGGGAAACAACGATATTGCCACGTAATTTGTCCATTTTGAGCAAAGCAAACGGTTGGGCCACACCCATCAACGGTGTTACGTCACGAATCGGACGAACGTCAATTTGGCTGCCCGGCAAGAAAGCTGTAGCACCGTTCAAATCAACAGTGAAACCGCCTTTGACACGACCAAAGATGGTACCAATGACGTGTTCGCCTTTTTCCATAGCTTTTTCCAAATCACCCCAAGCTTCTTCACGACGCGCTTTTTCACGAGACAACACAACGTTACCGTCTTTGTCTTCATATCTGTCAATGTACACATCAATGTTGTCACCGATGGACAATTCTACACCCATACCGCATTCACGCAGTGGAATACGACCTTCGGATTTCAAACCGACATCAACGATAACGATGTCATCATCAAAACCGATTACTTTACCGGAAACAACTTTACCTTGGAATGAGCCTTTGCCCATGTATTCATCTAACAATGCACCGAAATCTTCCATAGAGGGCATTGTATTTTCATTTTTAGTCATATTTTTTACCTAAAATTTTTGTTAAAATAAAACATTTGGCGGTCATTATCGTCAAAATGTTCTTTTTCTAACAGGGTTGGCCAACAAAAATTTCTTTTTGTGGACTTTGTTTGTTACTTGCCGCACAATTTTTTATCAAGTTCCCCGACAACGGCGGCAAACACTTCATCGGGAGTCAAATCAGACGTATCCAGTATAAACGCATCATCCGCAGGCTTCATTTCGGCCGTTTTGCGTTCACTGTCGCGTTTATCACGGGCAATCACATCCGATAGAACGTCTTCATATATAGCATAAATTTTTCGTAATTGCAACTCTTTATATCGTCTTTGGGCACGAATTTCGGCATTAGCAGTCAAAAAAACCTTTAAATCGGCATTCGGGCATATAACCGTACCAATATCGCGTCCGTCCAAAACAGCCCCTTTTGCAGGAGTTCCATCCGTATGATGGGGAGATTCTGCAAACCGACGCTGAAAATCAAACAGTGCTTGACGAACAGCCGGTATTTGGGCCACCTTTGAAGCTCCGGTTCCGTATTTTTCATCCCGAATAGCCGGATTACTTTGAATTTGTCCGATTTTGTCCGCCGGTAATTTTTCGGCAACTTGAACAGCCGCTGTTTCATCTTCCGGATTTAACCCCGCATTTATCAGATTATACGCCACCGCCCGATATAAAGCGCCTGTATCCAAATAGGCTAAATCATAGGCTTTTGCCAATCGTTGAGCCAATGTTCCTTTTCCTGTAGCAGCACCGCCGTCAATCGCAACTATTGTCATTTGTTATTTTTTTCCTTCATTTTGTACTTTTTTGTTGACAAGTGCATCATAACATGGCAAATGCAAACTTAACAAGTCTTTTTTATGGACAAAAATTTTTTATAAGGAGAAAACAAATGAAAACAATCGAGGCATAACTTATTTGAGGTGCGTTGTTAGCACCGAAATTAGTGACGCCGGATTGGTTACATGAGTTAAATACTCGATAAGATAACAACAAAGGAGAAAATAAATGAAACCGGAATGGGGACAAAAACGCAAATGCTTAAAATGTGATGCTTTTTTCTATGATATGAGACAAAGTGAATTTTCTTGCCCGAAATGCAAAGAAAAATACACCATCGAATCTTATGAAGAAGGAAAGCACAAACAGTTATTGAAATTAGCCAAAAAAGCCGCTCCGAAAATCGATGATGAAGATTTAAATGAAGAAGCTTTATTGCAAATGACTGAAGATGTACCATTAACAGATGCCGATTTAACCGGAGATGATTTGGATATTTTAGAAGATGATGAAGATTTAAACGGACCGAACGACTTATCTGATTTAATGGAGAATTATGACGACGAAGAAAAACATGACAACTAATTTTTCTTCTTTTGCCGGCAAATTACTCATAGCCATGCCGAATATTGATGACGATCGATTTGATAAATCCGTCATTTATGTTTCTGCGCATACCGAAGATACCGGGGCTATGGGGATTGTCATCAACAAACCCACGGAAAAAATCCGTTTTAAAGACATTATGGAACAAATGAATGTTCCGTGTGGCAATATGGTAACGGAACCCGACATCTTGATTGGCGGACCAACACAATTAACCAGAGGTTTTATTTTACATTCAGATGATTATCGCACGGATACAAACCTATCCCATTATCAAAACATTACATTAAGCACATCGGAAAAAGTTTTATTGGATGTTGCTGCGGGTCAAGGGCCTGAAAAAATGATTTTAGCATTGGGGTGCGCCACTTGGGTTGCCGGTCAATTAGAAGAAGAAATTATGTCAAATGTGTGGTTAACAATCGATGCCAAAACCAATTTATTATTTGACATACCCTATGCAAACAGATGGGAAACGGCTTTAGCTTCTCTGGGGATTTCGGCACCCTTGTTTTTTAGTGACTTCGGTAAAGCGTAAGGAAATTTTTTTATGAGAAACATTAAAAATATTTTTGTGATAATGACCGCTGTTTCTTTAGGATACGCCCTGTGTCATTTTCAAATTTTATCTAAAATAGGGTATTTATTTCATACCCCAAAAATTTCAGTTGTTATGTCCACTTATAATCGAGCCGAAACAATGTCAGATTCCATCGATTCTGTTTTGGCACAAACAGAACCGGATTTTGAATTTATTATTATCGATGACGGTTCAACCGACAATACTTTTGAAATTTTACAACAGTATGCAAAAAAAGATCGTCGAATTAAAGTGTTACGCAATGACAGAAACCGTGGATTAATTTATTCTTTAAATCGGGGGCTGGATACGGCTCACGGCACGTTTATTGCACGCATAGATGATGATGACACCATGCTCCCTTGGCGCTTGGAAAGACAGCTTTTAACAATGACTTTATATCCTCAAGTTACCATTTTGGGGACACGCATTACCAATGAAGAAGCGCAGATTGGAAAAAGAACAACTCTGCCGATGATTGAAAATCCGGACTTAACCGAAATTAACTCATACACCTCATCGGCGTTGGCACACCCGACAATTATGATTCGACGTAACTTTATAGAAAAACATCATATTCGTTATCGAGATGACAATTTATACGCCGAAGATTGCGGTTTCTATGCCGATGTTCTGAATGCCGGCGGAAAGATTTCAACGCTTGAAGAACATTTGTTAAGATACGGTGTTAAAAAAGGAGTCAAAAAACCACAAAATTACGGACATACTCAATATAATACCTACAAAAAAATCCAAAAGGAAAAACTGTCCCGTCTATTTAATGATGTTGATGAAACATTATTGGGACATGGGCGTGATATATTAACAAAATGCAAAATCTGGGAAAAAATGCATATTGCCAATGCCGATAAAAATATAGTCAATCAAAGTGTTTTAGAAGGTGAAATCCAAAAACATTGCCCGCAAGATCTTGAAAGCAGTATTTTGGTTAAACATAAATTTTGGGATGATTTCTTTGTGTTTGACGGCCCCAATCGTGTTTATCGTTACACCAATAAAGATGCGGCAACAATTATTAAAAATACACCCGACACATTGGTCGTCAAATGGGATAAATACGGGACGGAAATATTTAAAAAAGAAAATGATCACCTATATACTTTCGTCACAGAAGAAACCAAATAAATCCGTTTAATCCACTTAATGACCGAACCGATTTCGGTCATTATTTTTTTGTTTCTTTTCATATTTTCATATACGTTAGGTATTGATTTCATTCGGCCGGCATTACGAATGAAAAATTTTTAATTTTAATAAAGGAAGGAATAAAAATGATATACGGATACATTCGTGTCAGTACCGACAAACAAACGACTCAAAATCAAGCTTTCGAAATCAATCAGTTTTCACAAAAGCATGAGCTACAGGTAGATAAATGGATAAAAGAGACAATCTCCGGAACAAGCGATTTAAATAAAAGAAAACTAGGAACCTTATTAAAAGTCATGACAAAAGGCGATATTTTACTGACAACAGAATTATCTCGATTAGGACGTAACTTATTACAGGTTATGAGTATTTTAAACTATTGTCTGCTACACGATATTCAAGTATGGACAATTAAAGATAACTACCGACTGGGAACTGACATTCAATCTAAAGTATTGGCTTTTGCATTCGGCTTATCGGCAGAAATTGAACGTAACCTCATTTCTCAACGCACAAAAGAAAGTCTGGCTCGGTTAAAATACGAAGGACGAAAACTGGGGAGACCGTGCGGACAAAGCAGCGAGTATTTAATAAAATTAAAAGAAAAACAACAACGTGTTTTTGACTTATTACATATGGGAATTCCCAAAAAACAAATTTGCATAGCTTTAAATATCAGTGAATCAACCCTATATCGTTTTATTCAATATCAAGGCATAAATTAAACACTCTCTGTCCTGTTCGCCCTGAATGGGACAGATTTTTCACAAATTATACCCCAATTGTTTTAATTGCTCTAGCGTATCTTCTATAGAGGTATGCAAAATACCGATACCGCCGGCTTGACACCACCGTTCAATATTGGGTGGCCAATCATCTATCAGAATATCACCTGTTCGACAAAATTTTGACTTTTCACGCCCCAAACAACAAATAATATCCTTATCAATTCCATAATGATTTTTTAACCATATTTTCTTTTCGACTTCGGCCTTTTTTCCGCCAATAACGGGTACACCGGTTAGAATTGTAAAACCATATTCACGTAAATAATTAACTAACTTATCTGCATCATTTTTTTTAGGCAAATCCACCCAATAATTAGGGTATTCTACCACACGTTGCCACCGTTCTTCCGAAGAAACCTGACTGGGCAATACCCCAAAAGAGCATTTGAAAAAACAATCAAAATCCGCTATCACACCATCCATATCTAAGTAAATCATATAGCCTCCGTTTTTTTGAGTATTATACACTATTAATCTGGACATGTCAAAAACTCCTCCTTTTGATGGGGGACCAACTCGTTCAACTTTTAAAAAATTATTTCAATAATTCATCATTCATCTTTTTCCAAGCAAGCACATCACTACATCCAGAGGCAAAATAAGGAAAACCCTAACACAGCATATATTAGAGATAATTTTAAATATTTTTTTAAATTCTGTTTATCTATATCGGATAGCTTACCGTAGTAAGTTCTGTTTATAAGGTATTCCAGCACAACCAAACTTGGAACGACCAATAAAGACATTCCAAACCCGACATAAGCACCATAAATTAGATCATTTGTTCCCTCTGCCCCATTAGTCGCCGCTTGAAACAGGACAATAAATCCCCAAAATGCAAAAGGGAAAGACATAATGATACAAAATAACGATACCCAAAATATAGTATTCCAAAATCTAGGGTTTAAAAAGATTTTTTTAAAAAAGAATAAAACACCTAACCAACTGGTTATATACGACAAAAGGATATGTAATTCTCTCAGTTTAAAAAGGAATAAAGCCCCCATTATGAATAAAAAACTTATCAAATAAAATTTAAATATTTTATAAAAATCAGAATAGCAATTATAAATCAAAAAGCGCCTAAAAAAAATCAAGAGAAAATACTGAATAAAACAGCAAAAAGCATAAAAAATCATCCATAAAAAAACATAAAATGCTTTCTGGACAAAATTATACCAACCATAAAAACGCACGCCAAAAATATCATCCAATAACCACATAAAAAGAAATTCTAATCCTAAAACCATTCCAAAAGAAACGGTCAAGGGCATTTTCCCATTCCAAGATTTTATTGGATTTATCACGCTGTTCATTTTTTAATCCTTTCGTTTTATACACAAAGGATACCTTCTTTTATCCACTCTGTCAATCAAAAGCCCCTCCTTTTGACGGGAGGGGACTCATCATTAAAAGATACCGAAAATTATTTCAATAACATTTTAAAGTCAACCACAACGGCGCGGTCTTTTGTGACCAATACTGGGTTACCGTCAATGGCTGTGATTTCTGGAATTTCCAAAACAAGTTGTTGAACTTTTGCCAAAGTTTCTTTGAGTGCTTCAACAGCCTTTGGTTCTTCACCACGGACACCGTTTAAGATGGTTCCGATTTTTGTTTCCTTAATCATGGCATCAAAGTCATTAGCCGGCAAAATACGCAATGTTGTATCTTTCATCACTTCTGTGTAAATACCGCCTGTACCGAATACCATCACACGACCAAAGTTATTATCGGAGTTCACACCAACGATTGTTTCGGAAGCCTTCACAATCATTTCTTGGATTAAAACGGAGGCTCCTTTGAGCGCAAATTTTTGGATAGAACCGTTCAAACCGTCCCAAGCTTCGTTGAATGTCGCTTCATCATGAATGTTCAGGTAAATCCCTTTCATTTCTGTTTTATGCAAAGCATCCGGAGCGGACAATTTCAACACAACCGGTGACGGGAAGAAACGTTGGCAGAAAGCCAAGGCTTCGGCTTTGTCCGTAAAGTTGCCGGATTTCGGATAATCAATACCATAGTGGTCCATAATCATATTGACTGTGGATTGTGGCAAACTGGCCAAACCTTCGGCTTTGGCAGCGGCAACGGCATTTTTAATGTCGGCCGGAACTTCATTCAAAGCCACTTTAACATCTTCTACGCCACGGAATTTCATTTGAGCTTTCAACATACCGAGCAATCTGACGATATCTACCGGATATTCATAGTTCAAGATTTTGTTGGCATCTAAAATTTCACGACCTTCTTTAACCTTTACACCACCAACGAATGCAGCAAAAACGTTCACATTTTTATATTGTGGTGCAATGCGAGCGATGGCTTCTGCTGTACCTTTGGCATCTGTTACCATTTGTGGTGTCAACAACACTAAAATATTTTTGTATTCACCGGATTCGCACAAGATTTTCAAAGCAACTTCATAACGATCTGCACGAGCATCACCAATCACGTCAATCGGGTTACCGAGAGCGGCTTCAGCCGGCAAGGCAGCCTTTAATTTTTCGATTGTTGCATCGGACGGTCTGGCCAAATCTAAGCCTGCATCTTCACACAAGTCAGATGTCAACACACCAACACCACCGGCATTTGTCAATACAGCCAATTTACCGTCAAATTCGTTGTGTTGAGCGAATTGCAAGATTTCCAACAAACCAAACATTTCACGTGTTGTGTAAGCTTGGATAGCACCAGAACCTTGTAAAGCGATTTCCAAAACGCGATAGTTAGGAGCCAAAGAACCTGTATGAGACAAACTGGCAGCTTGAGCTTTTTGAGATTTACCCGGTTCCAAAATCACAACCGGTTTTGTTTTGGAAACTTCTTTCAACACACGCAAGAATTCTTTACCGTTTTTAAGAGATTCCAAATAGAATACGAAAGCTTTTGTATTCGGGTCATGTTGCAGAGCATTGAGCAAACCATCTTCACCCAAAACGGCTTTATTACCGATGGAAATAAAGTGAGAGAAGCCGATTCCTTTTTCTCTGGCCCAATCCATAATAGCGGAACAATAAGCACCGGATTGAGAAACAAAAGCAACGTTACCTAAATCAGGGAAACCATCAGCAAAGCTGGCATTGACTTTATCAAATGTGGAAATGTGGCCTAAACAGTTCGGGCCCAACAAGTTAATACCGTTTTCGATACATTTACGAGCGATTTCATCTTCTAAATCATGATTACCGACTTCACCGAAACCAGCCGTAATGATGGAAATATTTTTTGTACCGTTAGCAATACAATCGTCAATAACCGGCATCGTGAATTTAGCCGGAACAACAACAACAACCAAATCAACCGGTTCTGTGATATCACGAACGGAACCGACCACCGGTTTACCGAATACTTCAGTACCGGCCAATTTCGGGTTAACCCCGATTAATTTACCTTCAAAACCGGCATCAATTACATTGTTAAAAATAACGGAACCCAATTTGCTTGCGTCCGCGGAGACACCAACCACAGCGATAGATGCCGGTTTAAAAAATGTTTCTAAACTCATTGATTTTTCCTTTTCTTTTCATTGTTAAACAATGGGCGCATTGTATAAAAAAATGTCAAATTTGTCAAGTTGAATTTAACAGATTTTTTTAACCTTTTTAATTGACACGGCACTTAATTTCACATACACTGATATGCGTCTGTAACTTATTTGAGGAGTTAAAAATGAAAGAGTATAAAGTATTTTTATATACAGAAGGCATCTTTTCTTCCATCTTTTTTAATGGTGGCAAAGTTAATCCGGTTAAATTAACGGCCGCTCTTAATGAGCAAGCTGCTCAAGGTTGGACCGTCAAAACGATGGAAAAAGAAAAACGCAGAACATTATTGTTCTTTTCACGTGAAGCTTTTGTCTTTATTTTGGAAAAGGATGCTTAATATATGTCCGTTGGATTTATAAAAAAATCGCTTTTAGGATTGGCCGTTTTTTATGCCATCTGTTTATTAGTCAGCATATGGACCAATTTCATCAATCCTGAAATAATGGCAAAAATCACCTTAACTGTTTTTATTTTAGGTGGATTACTATTAGTTATTTATGCCATAGGGCATATGCAGTCTAATTCCGATGCAGATCTTAAAAAAGACGGATTTTTACAAGATTAAAAAAGGGGAGCAAATGCTCCCTGTTTTTTTTTATTTTTCCCGAATGTTATCTGGTAAAATAGGCATTCTGACCGATAAGATTTTTCTAACCACACTCGGTGCCATATAGGTTGGAATACCGGCTTCATCCACCTCTAACGCAGGATAATAAAAACGATTATCTGAATCCGGAATACGCAACCAATGACATTTTTTAATCCGACCATAAGTTTCTTCAATATCCGAAACGGCAACAGATTTTCTATCCTCTCCGGTTTGAGAACAAACTCGAATTTGATTGGGATGATATGATTTTAAATCGGCAAAGTCTTTGGCATAAAAATCAATTTTATCATCAGAGACCGATCCAAAAGCCGCCGTAGAAAAAAATGTAGCAACACGGTTTAATAAAACCAACTTCGTCAGCAACTCTACCGGAATTTGACGCGGAATAATCGGCATATCCCAAAAAACATCTGACCACTTTGTTTTTTCACGCGGATGAGGTTTCAACACCACATTTTCCACTCCATAATTGTTGACAATACGGCTATATAATTCCGCTTTATCGGATTCACTCATCATATTATCTTCACTTAAAGGCTGAGTAATCAAGACCACCGAACGAGAAGCCGCCATACTTAAATCTTTAGCTGATATATTAAAAATATCGGCAATTTTAGTTTTGCGTTCTTCCGACAATGCGTTCCATAATGATTGTACATCAAATTTAGTGAGTTTGTCATGATTTAAATCTTTAATAATATCTGCCGTCGAATAACATTTCAAAATACGGTCATCTTGATAATAGGTCGGGAACAAATCATAATCACTTAAACCATCGGACAAAGCATAAAACGGATACCGCTCAATAAAGGCCTCAACGAACGGATTATTCGCTTTATTCGCATTCCCATAGCAAGGGATTTTTTTGCCTTCTAAAATGCCGGAAATATCTTGCATTAATTTATATGTCATATCCTCAATATCTTTAATATCGGCCTCTTTTGAAGGAAACTCTAACCACATCTTAACCGGCAACCTCGCCTCTTTAATAGCCGGTCCCACAACAAACAACGTATCATCCGTTTTATCCGGAAACATCAATAAATATGTAAACAAAGAATACGCCGAATTGGCCACAAAAATTTGATTAAACGACATGCATTACCTTTCTTTTTCAGAAAGATTATACGATTTTTTTATAATTTTGTCAATTATTTTTTGCTCTATAAAAAATAAAAACTCCTCTATTACCACATAGAGGAGTCCATCATTCGGTGGTGGCGTTATTTACGAATCAAATGCATATTTTGCTTTAATGTTTCATAGACATCATCTAACGCTTTATCAACGTCTTTTGCAGCATCTTTTTTCGTTTTATGATGATTTGTTAACATGTCATAAGCCCGCTTAACCACCATTTTTAACATTTGACGTTCCATATCCTTGATACCATTATCATGTATCATTTGAAGACGGACTTCTGTTTCTTTGTCTTTACGTATCAAACGCTCTTTTAATCGTTCATCAAAGTCGGCTTGTAAAAAGTCGATTTCATTTTGAGTTTGAGCCATGATATCGGCATATTCTTTATCTTTATTTTTTGTATGATTTTCATATTTAGCCAATAAAGCCTCTGCCTCTTTTCGTAAACTCGCCGGTTCATCTAACTTAGCTTGCACCTGAGCAGCTTGATTTTTACCCCAAGCGGACAATTTTTTCTTTAATGGTCTAAATGCAATCAGAATAACGGCAAAGAACGCAAAGCTCATCCAAAATTCGGGACCTTGGATACTGTGTTTTAATCCGTCAAGCCATGTACCGATATCCATATCAACCTACCTTTTTCACATCAGTGGCATCTAATTTTTTTGCTAATTTCTGAGCAACAACCTCGGCAATTTGATCGGCTTCCGCATGCAATTTTTCACGTATTTCAGCCAATTCTTGCTCAGTTTTTTGGATTTTCCGACGAATTTTTTTGTCGTGTTCGCCTTCAACTTTTACAGAGGTTTTATTAATATTTTCATATGCATTTTTTAACAGTGTCGCCTTTTGCTGATCGGCCGACAACATAAATTCATCATATTCCTTAATCAATAATTCCGCCTGTTTATTAATACGTTCGGCTGCCTCTAAATCATTTTTAATTAACGTATCACGCCGCTCAAAGATATCCTCTAACATCGGCATAATCAAATAGCTAACCAATAGGTACATAAAACCAAAACTAATCAGCATCCAAAAAGCCTGACTGAGATATGGGCTCAAATCAAATTGAGGCATTTATTTCCCCTCTTAACGGAAAATCAACAACAAGGCCACAACCAAAGCATACAAGGCAATAGCCTCTGTCATACCGGCACCGACCCAAGCAAAAACAGTCACATCTTTTTTAGCATTCGGATTACGACTGACCGAAGAGATGATTGTTGTAAAAATTTCGGATACACCTTTGGCAACACCAAACATTACCAAACAAACGATTCCGATTGTTAAATATTTCATTGTTTCAGCATCCATAGCTTTTCTCCTTTCTTAGTTAATAAAATTCTACTTAGTGCGAGTTTACAGCCTCACCCAAATAAACACTTGTTAAAATTGTATAAATATAAGCCTGCAAAAAGGCAATCCCCAGTTCAAACACCAACAATATACCAACGAACAACAACGGTAAAACGCCAACCAATCCGGAAGTATAAATAAAACCAGCAATAATCTTTAACAAAACGTGCCCAACAACCATATTCATAACCAACCGAACGGTCAAACTAAATGGCTTAGCCAAAAATGAAATTATCTCAATTGGGATAACAATAGGCGCCATCAAAGGGGGAATTCCCGCAGGCATAAACGTATGCAACCACCCCCAACCATGACGATAAATACCAACCCCTGAAGAAACAAATAACCCCACTAAAGCAAAAACCCCAACTGGTGCTAATTGACTGGTAAAAGTAAAACTATATGGAAATAACCCCAGTAAATTACCCATAAACACCATCAAAAAAACAGAAAAGATAAACGGCAAAAAAGCCTTATAATTCTCACCAATATTATCACGAGCCGTTGTACGCACCAGTGCAAATAAAGATTCCGCAATGGATTGCCCTGTTGATGGAATAAGCTGTTGCTTTCTTAGTAAAAACCACATCATTCCGATACCACAGATAACAGCCAAAGCCATAAACAAAGAAGAATTTGTAAACGATAGATTAAAACCACCCACATCGAATGGAACCAACGTCTTAACCTCAAATTGATGCATTGGGTTCATTGTTATTATCTTCCTGTTTATCTAACGCAATCGCATATCGTATAACTGTCCAAAGTCCTGCGATACCGCCCAAAATTGTAAAAACAGCCGTAACCAAATGTGTTGTATCAAACACTCTTTGGAATAGCACACCTAAACCAAGTCCAATTAAAACACATCCCAACAAATCTGTCAAGATATTTATTGCAATACTATATCCAGTCTTTTCCGGATGAGGTACTTCTTCAGCTGCATGCTCTTGCCTAATATACTGAATATGTTCACCCAATTCATCGGTTTCTTTTGTCATAACATTCCTTTATTTTATCCGTTTGCGGATTTGAGACAGAATCTCATCCTTATCCGTTCCAACCAACAATTTATGAGATCCGTCAGATACCACGGCAACACTGGGCATTCCCGTTACACCGTACATATTGGCCAAATTATTCCGTTGAGCGGTAATTGTCTTTGACAACTCTTTATCCGCCAAACATGTATTAATTTGAACATCACTCATCCCTAATAATTTTGCATAACCAGTAATAATCGGTTTTGGATTGTTGGACATACTCCATGTTTGTTGATTATCGAACATAGCTGCGGCAAACTTATCATAATGTTTCGCCGGCAAACATCTGGCAAGCAAAGTTCCCGTCATAGCCCGGGCATCATATGGCATTTCCACCAAAATAAGCTGAGCCTTCCCTTCATCAACAATTTGTTTAATATCCGGTAAAATCGTTTTATGAAACACCGTACAATGCGGGCAGGAAAAAGACGTAAAGACGTATATTTTTACAGGCTTTTCCGCCCCATATACACGCAGTTGTTTTGACGTCAAGTTATCATCTAAAGTCGCCGCATTAGCCGTCACACCCAATAAAACCACCCCTAAGATTGTCCAAAAGAACTTCATTTTATTCTCCTTATCTTCTATCACCGATAAAGTATAAAACCAATCGGAACAAGTTAATAAAATCCAAATACAAAGCCAATGCTCCGTTAATGGCGACAGCTTTTTTTGCCTCCTCGGTCATATACTCACTGTACATAAATTTCAACCGATTTGTATCATAAATCGTCAATCCCACAAAAATAAAAAGGCTAATAACACTGATAGCTAAATTTAACGGTCCAGATTGAAAGAAAAAATTGATTAACATAGCAATCACAACCCCAATCAATCCCATCATTAAAAAACCACCCCATCCGGTCAGCGACTTTTTAGTGGTATATCCATACAAGCTCAGCCCTAAAAAACCGACCGAGGTCACCAGAAAGGCTTGAACAACACTGGCACCCGTATACATTAACAACACATTAGATAATGACACCCCCATTAATGCCGAAAAAATCCAAAACAGTACACCGGCCTTGGCCGCATTCATTTTAGACACAGCCGAATTAATCATAAATATCATAACAAGTGGGGCCAGAACAGCAATCCATCCCAAAAGGGATAAACTCACAACATTATTTTGCACGGAATAAAATAAGCCAAATAACGGTTCGCGTACAGACAAATACGCCATAACGCCTGACACCGCCAACCCACCGGCCATATAGTTATAAATACGACCGAAATAGGTACGCATTCCGACCGATTGTGTGGCATCCATTCCTAAAATTTCGTAATTTTGCATTTACTTCTCCTTCTTAAATAACTATTCATAGTATATAACAGTTTTTCATTAAAAGAACAAGTTTTTTCTTTTTGCGCCCTCTATAAAAAACTAAAAAAAATCACCTTGACTATTGGATTATTTTTATGTACCTTCGAAAAAACTGAAAGGATACCCCTTGAAAAAATTTACTTTATTCAGCACTGTATGGGTTATTGTTTTTGTTTGCCTTGGTTTTTATATAACTAAAATTTATTTAAAACATGTAGCGGATGAAAACAGAGCACCCGAACAAAAACTCGTCCAAGTTGCCATTTATTACGGTCTTGGCAACAACATGTTCCAATTTGCAACCGGGTTATCTTATGCTTTGGAACACAACAAAAAACTCTATGTACACGGCGATGTATCAAAATTGGAAAATGCGTTTGACATTCAATTAAACAAACCGGAAAATGAAGATATCCCCGTGTTTAAAAATTTAGAATCCAAAAAAGCCTCTTTTATCGGTGATATTTTTATAGAATCCGATCAATCAAACGGAACCTTTAAACACGAACGATATGTTTATTTATGGGGATTGTTTCAAAATGAAAAATATTTTAAAAAATACCGTAAAGAAATTTTAAAAGCGTTTCGTTTTAAAAAAACAATTTCAGAAGAAAATAAAAAGCTGATAAAATCAATAAAAAAAACGAACTCGGTTTCTATGCATATTCGTCGTGGGGATTATACTGCCAAAAATGCCACACAATATTTATTATCTCCGTCTTACTATAAAAGAGCGGCCGAATATATAGCAAAGCAAGTCCCAAATCCGCATTTTTATATTTTTTCGGATGATATGAAATGGGTCAAAGAGAATATCAAACTATCCTATCCACATACATTTGTAGAACATAATACAGGGGAGAACAGCTATAATGATATGAGATTAATGAGTTTATGCAAACATAATATTATTGCCAACTCTACTTTTTCTTGGTGGGGTGCTTGGCTCAACGAAAATCCGGATAAAATCGTCATTACTCCGGATATTTGGTTGAAAAAAAACCTTGATTTTATTAACAATGTCGTGCCAGAAAATTGGATACGGTTACCGGGCAAAGCCGATATTGCCATGTTGTACATTGCAACGGGGAGATATATCGTGTTTTTTGATGAATATTATAAAAGTATGCAAAAAAACTTTTTGCCCTATGATAATAAAACCTATTTTGTATGGACAGACAGTAACAGAAAATTTCCCAAAAACGTGGTTAAAATACCGACAGAAAATTTAGGATGGCCAAAAGCAACATTGTATCGTTATAAACTCTTTCAAAATGCATGGAATAAATTAAAAGAGTTTGACTATATGTATTATGTCAATGCGAATATGATTGCCGTTCGTCCGGTCGGAGCAGAAATTCTACCAAGTGAAAAACAAGGCGTTGTTGCTACAATCCATCCGGGATATTATAAATCCACCGGAAAATTACCCTATGACAGAAATCCAAAATCAACGGCCTACATTCCATATGATAATACCCCCCCCCAGTACAAAACTAGAGAAAAATACTTTATGGGTGGCTTTAACGGAGGTACGGCAACAGGTTTTAAACATCTGATTGATACTATCACACATAATACAGAAGTGGATGAAAAAAATGGTGTCATGGCCGTATGGCATGACGAATCACATTTAAATCGTTATTTATATGATAAAAAACCATTAATTTTACCGCCTATGTATGGGTATCCGGAAAATAAAGTTGGCTCCGAAGCCACACACAAAGAATTCGATAAAACACACAAGCTGTTAATTATGGATAAATCCAATCCGAAATGGGGCGGACACAGATATTTGCGTGGACAAACGGATGTAAAAAATACTCCTCGCCCTAAAAAAAAGAGGGATTAATTTCCCTCTAATATTTTTTTAATCGGAGCATAGGATTTTCTATGATGTATCGTTGGTCCATATTCTTTTAAGGCCTGAATATGTTCGGCTGTTCCGTATCCGGCATTTCGTTCCCATCCGTAAGCGGGAAATTCTTTTGCCAAATCGGCCATTAATCTGTCCCGTGTCACTTTTGCAATAATAGAGGCCGCCCCGATAGATAAACTTTTACCATCACCACCAATCACCGCTTGACATGGAATATCCCAAGCCGGCAACCGATTCCCATCAATTAACCCGAAAACGGGATTGCCTCCTTTAACACGAACCTCATCTAATGCGCGGTGCATTGCCAAAAAAGAGGCCTGTAAAATATTCATTTCATCTATTTCTTCGGCCGAAGCTTGCCCCACCCCCACAATCGCATTTGAGGATATAATTTTAGGATATAAAGCCTCACGTTTTTTTGCCGTTAATTTTTTGGAATCATTAATGGCATTAGCCAATTCTTCGGGAATTTGTAAATCCGGCCAACACACGCAAGCCGCCACCACCGGACCACACCAAGGACCTCGGCCGGCTTCATCAAATCCGGCAATCAGTCCATTTAAGTTCAGTGATTTTTCTATATTAAAATCAGGCACGATCTCTATATCCTAATCTGGCACACACATCATCATAACTCATCACGTGTTTAATCGGCCCTAACGACGCCAAAGTCGGACGGGTAGTAAAAATTCTGTCCGCCACTTTGTCCAAATCCGCCGTTGTAATTGAGGCAATATCGGCAATAATTTCTTCTTTCGGCACCACTCGTCCGTGGACAATCATATCCGTGGCATTCATTTCGGCATGTGTAGATATAGCCTCGGCATTCATTAACAATCTGGCCTTTAATCTATTTTTTGCCCGAGTTAATTCCGTATCGGTAATCGTTCCTTTTAATTTTAAAATTTCATCACACAATACCGGCATTAATTCGGCCACTTCTTTTTCGCCAGTTCCGGCATAAATGGCAAAAGTTCCCGCATCGGATTCAGGAATATTAAACGAAGAAATCGTATAGACTAAGCCCCGTTTTTCACGAATTTCTTGGAACAATCTGGAAGACATACCGCCCCCTAAAATAGCGGACATCAAACGGGTCGCATAATAATCTTTATCCGTGTAGGAGATACCGTTAAAGCCCAAAATCAAATTAACTTGCTCATTGGCCTTATCCACACGTTTATCACCCCCAACGTAATGA
This sequence comes from Alphaproteobacteria bacterium, assembly GCA_045611665.1. Lineage (GTDB taxonomy): Bacteria > Pseudomonadota > Alphaproteobacteria > CAAHEQ01 > UBA3637 > UBA7488. Next base: position 21,805 of record JAZKXP010000044.1, read on the forward strand.
GCGGGTTCCGCCCCTTTAACCGCATGATTACCAATACCGGCAAACGCCGTTTCACACATTGCCTTAAACGCATCGGCATTAAAATTACCCGACGCACTGATAATCATTCTATCGGCAATATATTGCGTATGCATATAATCCAATAATTGCTGGGAAGTAATAGACCGCACAATGTCGCATGTTCCGGCAATAGACCGTCCTAAAGCTTGATTCGGAAAGGCCGTTTCGGACATATAGTCAAAAACCATTTCATCCGGTGTATCATTTTGCATATTGATTTCTTGGCAAATGACACCTTTTTCCTTTTCCAATTCTCCGGCATCCATTTGAGAGTTTTGCAAAATATCGGCAATGATATCTAACCCCAAAGCCAAATCTTCCTTTAATACCTTAACGTAATAGGCTGTCATTTCCTTACCCGTATAGGCATTAATAATCCCACCCACATTTTCAATTTCTTCGGAAATTTGCAAAGCCGATCGTTTCAACGTCCCTTTAAAGGCCATATGTTCCAATACGTGAGAAATTCCGTTGATTTCGGGGCTTTCATATCTGGCACCGACAGACACCCATACACCCAAAGAAACCGTATCACTATTAGAATCCGTATCCGTTACAAGACGCATACCATTTGATAATTTTGAAACTGACAACATATTTTAAATCCTTATACTTAACCTTGCCGCCAAAGCAGCATTTATACTATCTACACTTTCGTCTTAAAACAAGGGTTCTTCTAACCAAAATACCTTGCTAGCTTTATCCATCCAACGATTCCATCTTTGAGAAAAAGATTCTTCTGTTTTTTGGAGTTCAACACGCACTGGTTCAGCTGCCGGTTCAACAGTCACGGTTTCAACTGCTACCTCAACATTTTTCGGAACGTCTCTTATTTCCACGGTCTCTGCCACTTTTGTTGCAACCGGAACGTTAACAACGGTTCCATCCGCGTTAATACGCGTAATGGTTGTGGTTTGCGTAGTCACAGTCTGCTTCTTTTTTTGTGGCACAGATTGAGATTGTTCTACCGGCTTCTCCTCTGTGTTTTTTTGATCTGGTTCTTGACAATTCATTGCGGCCACCTTACTGTCCACACGACCGCGAGCTGCCGCCGCCATCTCAGCTGCCTTCTGAGCCTCTTGTTTAGCTTTTTCGGCCTCTTGTGCTTTTTTAAGAGCATATTCATTGGTTGTTTGAGCGGCTTCTTCAGCTAATTGAATGGCCTTTTCGGCTGCGGCCTTAGCCTCTGCTTCGGCACGAGCGGCAGCATCAATAGCCAAACGAACAGCCTCATCATCCCGAATTTGTTCTATAACACACGGAGGACAAGCCTCTTCCCCTTTTTCTTGCGGAACAACGCTTTCTTCCTGAACAACAGCATTTTGCGTTTCCTCTTCTGAGACAGTCACCGGCGGAACGACCGTTAAATCAAACATACCTGAAGTCGGTTCACTAAAGCGAATCAACCCATAAGCCGTCCGTTTCCCTTGCATATTACCGGATGCATCCATGACATAATATCCGCCAATTGTCGCATTTTCAAAATCAATATAATCTATGGAAAATCCCATATTAAAAACCGTCTGAGTATTGGATGTCAAAGAACACCCGAATCCGTTCAAAACCATAGAAACTTTATCAGCGGATCCAACGTTTACCTGAGCCACCGCTGTTTCGCAAGCCGGATAAGTACCGTTTGCATCAACAGATACATCCAAAAGAGCCGATAAAGACATCACGGTTTGACTGGGCTTTACCTCTAATACATCAGCAGAATCGATACCGATATTTGCCGTCAATAAATTGGATGAAGCCGTCATTTTTAACGCTTGTTGATAACACAAATGTATCGCCGGATCTGCATCACAAAAAGTCATTTTTCGACCAACGTTTTTTGTGAATAATTCCCCCAATCGATTGTACAAATGTTCTGCTGTTACATTTTGGCCGGCCTCAATACACTCACCGGCGTTACACAACATCAAGGACGCAGGAGTCGTGGCGGATACATTAACCGCATAAAATACGCCCAAAAAAACCGAAAAAAGCGACAGTTTGTTGACTTTCATATGATTGCCCCTTCAAAAGATAATACCAAATTACCCTATTTTAAGCATAAAAAAACACACGTTGCAACATTTATTTATGGTTTATGCAAAGATATCAAACCGATGAGCAGCCAATATTCCGATTGCCGCCGTTTCAGCCCGTAAAATCAAACGGCCTAAATTCAATGGAATCGCCCGTTCAGATTGCTCAAAAATCTGAATTTCTTCCGGTGTCCACCCTCCTTCTGGGCCGATAACAAAGCATACGTCAGGCTCTCTGGGCATTTTCATCGACTGTTGTCCTCGTTCAGACAAATAAACAATGGTATGTGTCATCCGAGAGGTCAAAAAGGCCTTTAACGTCATCGGCTGAGTTACTTCGGGCACATCTAAACGTTCGCACTGTTCAGACGCCTCTTTTACAATGTGCCGAGCACGTTCAATATTTAACTTGGATACAACCGTTCGGACCGTCATCAACGGGATAATTTCACGCACGCCCAGCTCCGTTGCCTTTTGTAAAATCAAATCAAAATTATCCTTTTTAATCAAAGCAACAGCCAGTACAGCCCCTTTTGTACACTCCTGTTCCCGTATTTTTTTAACAACCGTCAAAGCCCCCCGCTTTTTGGTTAGCTCACAAATTTGAGCCACCCACTCACCATCCCGACCGTTAAAAACGGCCACTTCATCCATGACCGAGCGACGCATAACATGGTACAAATAATGAACTTGTTCTTCGGACAAACAAACCGTTGCCTTATCCGATAAATTTTCCGATACATATAACCGAATCATGATTTCAAAAACCTTATAAAAACAGCCGTTGCATCATCTGGTGGCGGTGGCGGAGCATATGCAAAAAAAGCATTCATAATCCGAGCCATACCGGCACGCACATCCGTTTCCTTCATGGCTTCGGCCACCATCTGTTCAAATCCGTCATTTCCCAAGCGCACACCTTTATCATTCGGAGCCTCCGTAAACGCATCAGAAAATAACAGTAAATTATCGTTCGGTTGAAAATCAACAACATAATCTTCATAGGATGGACGAGATGAAATACCCAACGGTAACCCCCGTGTCGTTAAACGGGTCATTTTTCCGTTTGAACACAAAAACGGCGGCGGAGAACCGGCTCCGGCGTAAGTTAACGTACGTCGTTCAACATCTATCACACCACAGAAAAACGCCGCAAATTGACCTCGAGGCAGCAAATCGTACAACTGCGCATTAACCTTTTGCAAAAAGGCAGACGGAGCCCCTATATACTTATTCATTTGTGTAATGAGTGTATGCAACCGGACCGTATTCAACGCTGCCGCCACACCATGCCCCGAAAAATCACACAAATACACTGCGATTTGGGTAGAGGAAATCGGGAAAAACTGCCAAAAATCTCCACCTAATTTTGACGATGGTTCAAAATGGTGAGCCATATCCAAATCATACCGACGTCGAATATCCGATAAAACCATTTCGGATGGCAACATGGCAATTTGAACTTTTTGAGCAGCCTGCAGCTCTTCATTTAATTGCTCAAGTTTATTTTCCAATCCCTTTACCAACTGACGATTTTGTAAATGTACTTTGACACGTGCAAAAAATTCCAACGGATTAATCGGTTTGGAAATAAAATCCGTTGCTCCGGAACTGAATGTTTTATCCCGAGTTTCCCGCGTATCGGAAGCCGTTTGAATTAACACGGGAATGTCTTTTGTCTGTGGCGTACTTTTCAAATGATGTAAAACCTCATATCCATTCATGCGAGGCATCGTAATATCTAAAATAATTAAATCCGGTCTGTTTTGAACAACCTTATTTAACCCTTCAATACCATCAACGGCCATATCAATTTTATCAATACCGACAACATTCAACAATCTGAGTATCAATGTTTGATTAGATAAATTATCCTCCATAACCAACACACGACAATCGGATAAATCCGTCATATCATCAGCGGAAAAAGATTTATCTTCATCTGAATTGATATCTTCCGTCACCTCATAATGTTCGGCTCCGTCCAACATAAAAGACAAAGTGATTTCCCGACCGAAATCGTCAATTGTACAAGAATCCGCCGTACCGGCAATCAATCTGAGTCCGCGACCGGTTTTAGCCTTTAACTCCGGCTTACGTTGCATAACGGGAGAGACGGCATATCCGGCCCCTTCATCCCGGATTTTAATTTCCAATTTTTTATCATTCCACGTGGCCCAAATACTGACGGATTTTTGGGCGTAAGCCGGATCATTTAAGCGTTCATTAAGCAATCTGGAATATTCTACAAAATCACGGGCGGACTGTCTGAGTTCACTGCCCAGCTGTAAGTTCCCATGTATCAGTCCGTTTACCAAAGCTTCATGAAGAGCCAAATGAATTTTGGCATATCGACCGGCAGAAAACTGAAGCCGATTATGCAAAGCCTGAGTAAAAATTTGAGCCACATCACATGAGAAAATAACCGGACAAGTCAACAAAAAACCAATCGAGTAATCTAAACTGTTTTTAGATTTATGCATCATAAAATCGGCAACAGATTCCGGCAACGCATTGACATCAATAATATCGGAAACGGATTTTACAAATAAAGCGTTTAATTTTTCTTCGGAAATATCCCCAACTAATACACTTAACCCTTGAGGCATTTTTTTTCGAATTTTCGGACGCAAAAAAGGATTCTTTTCTGTCGGCCACAAGGTAAAATGCCCTTTTTTTGCAAGGAGTTTCAGCTGATCAATAGAAACTGTATCACCCGTTAAATAATGCATATCATCATCCTTTTAAATTATTTTTTATTTATCATACCTCAGATACACGGGAAAAAACAAGTTGTTTTTTTTACCTATCCTTGATATACTACCCTAAAAAAGGAAAAAAACGGTGTATCAAACTCAGGAAACATTAGCAAAAGAAACCATTATTCGCTTAAAAAATGCCGGAGCAGACAGTGTTTGCCTGTGGTTGCACACTTCTCAATTAACGGCAGAAAATAAAAATATTAATAAGCTGAATATGATTGCACATTTATTAAAACCACTGGAAAAAACAACAGTGTATCGACCGTTTTTTTTATGCAACAATGATATTTTATTAATCGGCACACCGGATTTACCTCAATCGGCAGAACCCCAAATTGAACGCATTCGACGCGTTTTAAGCGATGATACCTTTATTCAAACAGCCGGTCGGGATTTTTTTACAATCTACCCTATTTTAACCCACGCCGACTTACTGGTCAGCGCTCTAAGCTCCCATAACAGCACCCCCGTTTCGTTTGACAACACCACTGTATGGGAACAAATAACACCACGGTTAAAATCTTTATCACCGATTGATGTTTTGCGCCCCAGGACTGTTTTACACTTAACTCCTCAAGGCAAAAAAACCATTTGCCGTTTATACTTACCAAACCGCAAAAAACTGACCGAAGCGTTGCGATTACCTCCCAATGCACTCAGCGGGACCATTGGCGTGGCGTGCATTCGTCATATTTGGGAACAAAACGACAGTCTATTTCAAACCTATAATGCCAATTCCCTACCATCATTTATTTATTTTAACGTATCGGATATCATAAAAGCCGGCTTTGATTTATTCATGCAAGCGCGTACCGGAAAAACGGTTATCTGTTTGAGTGCCGAAGATATTCTGTCCGATAACCCCGATACAAACAAAGCATTAAAAAAACTACATGCCAATCGTGTCAGTTGGGCCTTAACCAGCCTCAACAGCGAAACTTGGGAATGGATAGATTACACAAAAATCAAACCGGATTTTGTATGCGTACCTTATTCTGATACAGTATCAACCGATTTACCAACCGGATTAAAAAAAGATAAAATTATTTTAACTCATATCCATTCACAAGAAAAACTGTTGGATGCTCTGCGTTTAGGGTACTCTTATTTTTCAGGCGCCGTAATTGATTTAATTTTGGGTTCGGTTTGCCAAAAACAATGCCCCTATGGAGATACGTGCGCCCCCGATTTATGTAAGCATATTTGGACAGATAAAATACCAGATACACAATGTGTTTTTTCGGATTTTCGTACAAAATTTATCTATGAAGAATGCGAGGATATATGAAAAAACCACCCATTTTAGAACATCTGCACTATATTGCAAAAAGAACCTTTAAAGGACACGCATTATTTATTGCTTTATCCAAAACGGATGAAGAGTCCTTATATGATAAAATTATCGCTCCGGTTCGGGCGTATGAGCAAATGGAAACATGTACACGTTTTATGTTGGACAATCATGATATGGTATTGTTTTTCAACAACAATAAAGCGCATCATTTAATGTTATTGGCATTAAAAATTAAGGAAATTACCGGCATTAAAGTATATGAAAAAATCGCAGAATCTTATGATTTAAAAACGGACTATGCCCGCTTACATAACCGCATATACAATTTGGTATTAACACCTCAAACAAACAAATTACATACTCTGTCCGTTATGAAAAAAATCCCACACAAACCATTCACAGCCGATAATTTAAAACAAGCATTAATGCATTTGGAGGGAACCTCATTAACACACTTAATCCGTAAACAACCGGTTCAATCTTTTGCCCCTCAAGACAACGGACGAACTCTTTTTACGGAGTGGTTTGTGGATTTAATGGATATCCGTCGTATTTTAATTCCGGATGTTGATATCTCTCAAAACAGTTTTTTTTACGGTCTGTTACGCAGTGCTGTTGAAAAAAAAGTCTTAGAAAAAATCAATACCGTTTCCAACTGGACAGGTGGCATCAATGTATCCGTTGCGCTGTTTAAAGATCCGCTGTTAAAACAATGGCTCAGCACCCATTCAGATAATCAAAAACAAAATATTTTATTTGATTTTGCATTTGACGATATTTTAATTAACATGGAAGATTATCAAAAAATCAGACAGGCCTTATCTCCTCAGGGATATCGTTTTATCATCAGATTAAATTCATCCCGTCCCTATCTGAATATGAAACCGTTACCGGCTGATTATGTTAAAATACCCGCTGACCTTTTAATCGAAACACAATCCCAAATACCGGACACCAATGATATTATCATAACGGGAGTTCGTGACAAAGACATATACCACACATTACTTCAAATGAACATTTTTCAAATGCAAGGTTTAAAAGGAACGTTGGCCGATAACGTATAAAAAATGGCTTGCCATTTGATAGAAAATCGTGTATAGTTATTCCAAGTTTAACTAAAAAAAAGGATAAAATGATGAAGAAAATCAATCCGGTAATGATTTCCGGCAAAGAGGTTATTCCCTTAATTGAAGGCGGCAAAGGTGTTGCCGTATCCGACGGACGTTCTTCCGGTGCTTGGGCGGCGGCCGGTGCGGTCGGAACTATTTCCGGTGTGTTTGCCGATGTTATTGATGACGAAGGACGTGTCGTACCGAAAGTTTACACACGTAAAGCTCGTCAAGATCGCCATAATGAACTGATTGAAATGTCTATTAGGGGCGGCATTTGTCAAGCTAAAATCGCTCATGAAATTTCCGGTGGAAAAGGTCGAATCCACATGAATGTGTTGTGGGAAATGGGCGGCAGTATTCCAATTTTAGAAGGGGTCATGAACTCTTGCGAAAATATGGTTGCCCGCATGAAGGAAAAAGCACCCGAAAAATATCATGAAAAAATTGAAGCTGCCGGTGAAAAATTCCAACAAACACTTGGGGCATTACGCTTTAACGTTCAAAAACGTATGAATGATGCCATTCCGGTAGTTGACGGTATGATGGGCGAAATTAAAAACCTCATTCACGGGGTAACCTGCGGGGCCGGTATGCCATATAAATTGGCGGAAATAGCGGCAAAATACGGTATTTATTATTATCCGATTGTGTCATCGGCTCGTGCTTTCCGTGCTTTATGGTTGCGTTCGTATAAAAACTGCGCCGATTTACTTGGCGGTGTCGTTTATGAAGATCCATGGTTGGCCGGTGGTCATAATGGTCTGTCCAATTCCGAAGATCCGACAAAACCACAACGTCCATACGAACGTTTGGTGGAATTACGTACCTTGATGAATTCATTGAATTTAAATCACGTGCCGATTATTTTGGCCGGTGGTGTATGGAATTTATCCGAATTTGATGAGTATATTGATAATCCGGAAATCGGTCCGTTGGCTTTCCAATTGGGTACCCGTCCGTTATTAACGGTTGAAAGTCCGGTGGCCAAGGCTTGGCAAGGATGTTTAAGAGGCCTCAAAAAAGGTGATGTTGTGTTGCAACAATTCTCTCCGACCGGTTTTTATTCTTCGGCCGTTCGCAACAAATTTATGGATAATCTGTTTGCCAGAAAAGACACCGAAATGCCCTATTTGGAAAAACCGGAAACCATTTTTGTGCGTCCGTTTAAGCTCAGCGAATCTCAAACGGTTTACATTACAGACCACGATTTAAAACGTGCTGAAAGCTACATTAAGGATGGTCGTAACGTTGTGTTAAAAACACCGGAAAAATCCATTATCTTTGTAACCCCAGAAACAAATGCTCAGATTAAAGAAGACCGTGCCAACTGCGTTGGATGTTTGTCCGCTTGTGCGTTTTCGGCTTGGTCTCAAGCCAATGGTCATTTAGACAGATTACCGGATCCACGGTCTTTCTGTATCAATAAAACATTGAATGCCATTGCCCATGGGGAAAGCATTGATAATAACTTAATGTTTGCCGGACACAGCGCCTATCGTTTCGGTACCGATCCGATGTACCAAAACGGATATATTCCGACAGTACAAGAACTGGTTGATGCTCTGCTCAGCGGTAAATAAATTTACGTTAAACTTTCTTATTACCCGTCTTGCATTGACGGGTAATTTTTTATACCCCGAAAAACAGCAACGAAACCGGTAGTTTGTTCAATATAAAAAACACCGGCCAATCCGGTGTTTTTTTTGAGGGTTAGGTAATTTCTGTAATCGCACGAATATTCCCATTACGATTAATTTGAACAACCCTGAGTTTATCACGCATTTCTTTGAGTGTTTTTTCCCGATCCGTTGTCGGATACGAGTGTAAAATACGCCCCAAAAAGGCTTTATATGCAGCCTCAGGATTTTCGGCGTGAATGGTTGCAAAACAGTTCTTATGACCCGACCCCATTAATTCCCATAAAGCACCGGCATTAGATGTGGAAATTTCACCTCCAATAATCGCATCCGGTGTAAAACGAACAGCAAGGTCAATCACCTGACGATAGTCAAATTTATTCGTTAATTGAGTACGCGGTAACACAATATGTACACGATTTTTTTGGGGAACAATTAATTCTCGCGTATCTTCAATTGTTAAAATACGTTCATGTTCATCTAACAATGTGATTAAGTTATTTAAAAATGTCGTTTTACCGGTAGCCGTTGCACCGCTGACCAAAATATGAT
>JAZKXP010000045.1:0-10731 GCA_045611665.1 Alphaproteobacteria bacterium
CCTCAACATTGGCTAAAGCCCGAACCTCACGTCGCTCGGGCCAAACCCATCCCTCGCAATTAAATACAAAAAAAGGCCGGATAAACCGACCTTTTTTGTATTTGGTTGCGGGGGTGGGATTTGAACCTCACGACCTCCAGGTTATGAGCCTAGCAAGCTACCGGACTGCTCTACCCCGCGATAAGGTACGCATATATTAGCGCTTTATTTTTCACTTGTCAAGTACTTTTTTGAAAAATATCTTGATTTTTTCTAATAAACATTCTATATTGATCGTGTATTTCATCAACAAAGGAGTCAACTATGAAAAAACAACTCGCAATTTTATTTTTAAGCACAGCTATGTTAACAGGTTGTCATCACTTGTGCGAAGAATGCATTGGTGGCAAATGCGACACAGCTCCAACTATCGCTGCTGAAGATATTACACATCAAATGGTCTTAAATAAAACATCTCACTTTGCATTTGATTCTGCTACATTATCAGAACAAGCCAAAGCCGATTTAAAACCATTAATTGAACGCTTAAAAGAAAATTCAAATGAAAAAGTTTTAGTACAAGGTTATACCGATATCACTGGACCGGCTGAATACAACTTAGATTTATCTGAACGTCGTGCTATGGCTGTTAAAGATTATTTGGTATCTGAAGGTATTTGCGCAAAACGCATTGAAACAAAAGGATACGGTGCAACTGATTTTGTAGCCACGAATGAAACAGCTGCCGGACGTGCTAAAAACCGTCGCACTGAAATTGTTTGCCACAAATAAATTCCTAAACCTAAAAAAAAGCACTCGTCATCCGACGGGTGTTTTTCTTTTCCCGATTTTGTTAATTCATTCGCCCCACAAAAAAACGCCCTTGTTACCAAGGACGTTTTTATATTAATACTGCACCGACTGATTTAGTATTGAGTACTTTCCAATACTTCACCGAGATCCGTGGAATACACACCGGCTGGCACTGTTGTTGTCGGTGTCTGACGTGACGTCGTCGTTGTCACGGTTGTTGTCGGTGTTTCCACCTGTGTCGTTGTCCGTGTGTCTGTTTGCGTTGTCGTCATCACAGTCGTTGTCCGTGTGTGAGGCGGGGTTGTTGTCATAGCGGACGTTGCCGTCATAGCAGTCATCGGCACCTCAGTCGTTGTCGGTGTTTCCGTCTGTGTCGTTGTCGGTGTTTCCGCCTGTGTCGTTGTCCGTGTGTGAGGCGGGATTGTTGTCATCCCATACGGTGTTACAGTCACCATATCTGTTCCAAATAACGCATCCGTCGCTGTTCCATCTGCCCCATCGGTTACAGTCAATGATATTGACATTGTTGTTGTTTCCTTGTTCTGTGTCGTTGTAGATACAGGAGTTGAGGACAATCCGGTAACAGAGGCCGTCATCATCGCATCACTGCCCGTCACTTCACTCAACTGTGTTTCCCAAGTCATATCTGTTGCCGTTTCGATTGCTGTCACGGTTAACGTTTCAGGCATTGACATCGTATCCGTTAAATAACTGACAGGATCTGAATCAGTATAGGTGTATGTATCTGTATCCGTGTAAGTATAGGTATCAGGATACGAATTCACAACGTCAGGTTCCGGAGTAATACTAGTGTATATTTCCGGTGTTGTTGTTTCCGGAGAACCACATTCTCCTTGCGGATATGGTATTTCCGGGTCTACTTTTAAGAACGGGCGGATTTCAGTTCCTTTCTCACAACAATTAAGGCCGGTTCCATCCCAATAAATTGTATCATCCTTTTTACAGCAAACGCTACTTTCCTCAAAATTCTGACTACCTTTGTTTTCTTCGCTTTTTTCATCTTTTTTAATTTCACCCCAGTTCCATCCGGCAGAAAGACAACAAATTCGACTACCGGAAGGAGTGCCTCCTTCAGCAACCGGCGTACAACATTCATGTTTGACCTGCTCTTTATCCTCTGAGTCTGCCTCCGGATCCGCTGTGGCTTTGTCCCCCTCTTCACAGCACTCACCCATTGAAATACCTTCTTCATTAGTCTGAGTATTATAAGCCCATTCGCGGTCGAATTCTCTACAACATCTGGCTGCTTGAGGTTGGTATTCCGGTGAATTAAGTGTCAGACGTGGGTCAACCAACACCTCTTCCTTACAACAGAACCCAGTGGCATCCTTTTGTGTTTGCTTGACGGAAGATTTTAAATCAAGCGTTCTTTTGGTTGAAGATTCGCCACTGCTACTTACTTCAGCCATTCCATCTTCGGATGAATTATCCTCATCAGATAACCATATACCCTTTGGATCGCTCTCGCAACACGGTTTTAGGAAAGTCAGAGCATCGCCTTCACAAGAAACACCCTCGACAACTGAACCCTTATCAACCGCATTCGTCGCAACATTTTCCAATCTGATTGTTCTGATAAATTCTTTAGCCGATTCCGCCCGTTCAGGGGCCATCAAGCTTCGTGCCGTCACCTGATTGTTATTCCAATCCGAACACCCCATGAATCCGCCCGATTGTGCAGGATAGTTTCCGTAGGCAGTGTTTGTCACAGACGAACACCCGCCAAATGATATCTCTGCCCCTGTCTCTGTATAAGCTTGCGCCCGACAGCACGATGTCCCGGCAGTATAACGACGACCATCTTTGCCCTCAACCGTTGGCCATGGCGAACAAGAACCACACGGTCCCCAGGTATCGGCTACGCTACCGCCTAAGTCGATTGTTTCTCCGGGAATTTCTTGGCTCGTCGGACAACACATTCTTGTACCATTAATAACAACATATTCATTTCCGGCCGCAATACAGGGTTCGCAATCCTCATCGTACAGGGCACCAAAAGAAATCAATGCGTCAACACCATCCGTTAAGTCATTAATCTTCACGATTTTTGCTTCTTCTTCTCCGTCTAAGAGCGCACAAATTTCTCTTGCCCGATCGTAATCACGAACAAAGTCACTGACCGTATCGCCTTCTTTCACATCGAAACAAGACGGACAAATTTCCATTATTGCCGCACCGACAACCGCAACGGGTTCGACATCACAAAAGGCAACCAAACCACATTTTCCTTTAATTTCAACGGCACAGTAAGGATATTTGTGTTCGGTGATAATTTTTTCCTCTGTTTCGGGATCTATTTCTACAATAGGTGCCGGAAGTTCTATATCTAATTTGCGACCGAGTTCAATCTCTGCTTCTTCCAATTTTTCTTGCAAAGACGGTGTATCTTCAGGAACACAAGTATATTGTGTACATTCCGTTGAAATTAACCAAGAACAACATTCGGTATCATCGGAAAACCTATCTCCTTCTGCCGCCGGACTTCCAACCACTCCTCTATCACCTCTGGGTTTACAGCTTAAGACTCTGGTTTCCGTCACCATATCATCACCCAACGTTAAACACATTGGTTTTTGACCCTCAGGACACTCATCAACACATACACCATCGACACAAGAACCGCCCCTACACTCTTCATCAGATGTACAGCCGTCAACTTCCGCCACTCTGCCATATTCCCAACCGTCATCCAAATAAAAGACCATTGTGCTACCTTCCTGACACACATCTGAAGCAGGACCTTCATAGATGACATCATCGACCTTAGTCTTCATTATGCCAACCATGTTATCAAAGGTCATTTGGCAAACACGTTTTTTAACCGCATCAACTTGGATACCAACCGTTGTTCTTCCGTCAATCGTTACAGGTGTCCCATCTTCTAAACCAATCTGATACCCGATTAAGCTGCGTCCATTCCATCGGTTCAATGTAATATTCCGACGACGGCGATCCAATTGATGCTTAACATCAACGGCCCGTTGTAAAACTTCATTGGTTAAAACATTAGAGCGATATTTATCCATCGCCCATCCATACCCGGCCAAGGCCCCTAATGATAAAACGCCGATCAAGGACAGTACCCCCAACATTTCGGCCATAGACCGGCCGGATTCAAACACTTTATTTTTAAAATATTTTTGCTTTAACCAATTGATTTTCATCGTTTTCCCCTTTTATTTTATCTACCGAGAGAGCAATTATTTTTTTATAATAGAACACTCTCGATACTTTTATTTCGCTTCATCATGGCATATTATTTTTAAAAAAGCAACAACAAATCAATCAATAATTTCGTTTTTATACATTTTTTTTAAGTCATAAAAAAAATAGGGATTATTTACACAAAGCCGGAATTCCGTTGGCATTATACCAATAAAAATTTATACATAGTTTGGTTCTTCCTTTTTATCCGTTATAATAAACAAAAAACGCCTAAAAAAGTGGTTGGAAGTTTTTATATCCCGCAGTGCAAGATGGGTATAAAGAGGTTGCTACACCTCAGGGCACAATACGTGCCTTGAAATAAAATTAACAAATTTTTGTTGCAAGCAAAAAAAAGCACCCTGTTAAAATAACAGAGTGCCTCATATTTTTTTCATCCTTACTCTTCGTTTTTGGCCATACGCTCATACAATTTGAATCGTTTATCAATTTGTTTTTGTGCTTCATCCACCAAACGTTCGTAATGATCCGGATTTTGTTGTTTAATGACTTTGAACCGTGTTTCGGTTGCCATAAAGTCCGCTACTGGTCGTGAAGGTTTGGCATCCAATTGGAATGGATTTTTGCCCTCTGCCGTGCGTCTCGGGTCAAAACGATACAGTGGCCACAAACCGCTTTCTACCGCCATTTTTTGGTGAGCAAGTCCATTTGTACCAATATCATATCCGTGGGCGATACAATGGCTGTAGGCAATAATCAAGGATGGTCCGTCAAAGGATTCGGCTTCATTCATTGCTTGCAACATTTGAGAATCTTTAGCACCTAATGAAACACTGGCCACATATACATTACCCGACGATACGGCAATCATACCTAAATCCTTACGAGGTAATTCATTACCAGCTGTCGCAAATTTAGCACTGGCCCCGATTGGTGTCGCCTTTGACCGTTGTCCGCCCGTATTGGAATATACGTTGGTATCCATCACCATAATATTGACATTACGGCCCGAATACAGCACATGGTCTAAGCCACCATATCCGATATCATAGGCCCAACCGTCACCGCCGAAAATCCACACGGATTTTTTCACCAAATAATCGGCAGATTCGGACAACATTTTGGCTTTATCACCATTTAATCCGGCCAATCTGACTTTCAAATTATCCACATGGCGACGTTGCTGGGCAATACCGGCCTCGGTTGTTTGATCGGCCGTCATAATAGCCGTTACCAACTCATCCCCGATATCGGCGGACAATTCTTGCAACAACTGAACAGCCATAGCCGTTTTTGTATCAACTGATACGCGCATACCCAAGCCAAATTCGGCATTATCTTCAAATAATGAGTTTGCCCAACTGGGGCCTCTGCCCTCGGCATTTTTGGCATACGGTGTTGTCGGTAAGTTACCGCTGTAAATAGAAGAACAACCTGTGGCATTGGCAACAATCAATCTGTCCCCAAACAATTGTGTGACCATTTTCACATACGGTGTTTCACCACAACCGGCACAAGCCCCCGAAAACTCAAACAACGGTTGCATCAAACTGACCGATTTAATCAGTTTTGGCGAGAGTTTTGTTCTGTCGGCTTCCGGTAAGGACTTAAAGAAATCATAGTTTTGAATTTCGTTATCCATCAACTTATCGGCCGGTTCCATATTAACCGCCGTCAAATCCGGATTTTGTTTATTTTTAACCGGACACACTTGTGTACACAAAGAACATCCCGTGCAATCTTCTGGAGCTACTTGGATGGTATAGTAATCACCCATAAATTCTTTGCCCTTATACGGAACGGCTTTAAAGGTAGAGGGGGCTTGTTCCAAAGCCTCTTTCGTTATCACTTTAGAGCGAATCGCCGCATGTGGACAAACGCTGATACACTTACCACATTGAATACACAGTTCAGAATCCCAACAAGGCAACTGAGTCGCAATCCGGCGTTTTTCATATTTTGCCGTATCGGTCGGCCAAGTACCGTCTGCCGTCCATTCAAAAGCACTGACCGGCAAACTGTCGCCTTTACCTTCAATGATTTTTCCCGTCACATTTTTAATGAGTTCAGGGGCATAATCCGGAACACCGGCTTGTTTATGGATTGTTGATGTTGCGCCACCAACCGTAATTTCATGCAAGTGAGCCAATGCCGCATCAACAGCCTTAATATTCGCATCAACAATTTCTTGGCCCTTACGCATATATGTTTTGGTGATGGATTTTTTAATTTTTTCAATGGCTTCATCTTTTGGTAACACACCGGAAATAGCAAAGAAGCATGTTTGCATAATGGTGTTTGTTCTGCGTCCCATACCATTTTCCTGAGCCACTTTTACGGCATCAATCGCATACAATTTGATATTTTTATCAATGATTTCTTGTTGCACTTCAACAGGCAGAGAATCCCACACCTTATCCGGTGTTTCGGATGAATTTAACAACAATACCGCATTTTTTGCCGCATATTTTAAAATATCCAATTTATGCATAAACGGCATATGATGACATGCCACGAAATTGGCCGAGTTAATCAAGTATGGAGCCTTAATCGGATTTTTAGAAAAACGTAAATGAGACGCCGTCATCGCACCCGATTTTTTGGAATCGTATACAAAGTAGGCTTGCCCGTAATAACCACCCTCATCGGCAATAATTTTAATTGAGTTTTTATTGGCGCCCACCGTTCCGTCAGACCCAAGTCCAAAGAAGAGGCAACGGCTGACCTCATCTGATTCAATATCAAATGTTTCATCATATGGCAAAGACAAATGCGTCACATCATCTTCAATACCAATGGTAAAGTGATTTTTGGTGGTGTTTTCCAATACAGCCTTAGCCATTGCTGGTGTAAATTCTTTTGAAGATAACCCATAACGACCACCCAAAACTTTTGGCATTGTCTCAATTTTACCGCTGGTCATTCCTTCGGCTAATGTAGAAACGACATCTAAATACAGCGGTTCACCGACCGAGCCGGCCTCTTTCGTTCTGTCCAATACCACAACGGTTTTAGCCGATTTCGGTAAGGCATTAATAAAGGCTTCTTTCGGGAACGGACGATATAAATGCACATTCATCACACCGTATTTTGTGCCGGCCATATTTAATACGTTAATTGTTTCACTCAATGTTTCGGCGCCCGACCCCATGACCACAACGACTTGTTCGGCATCTGTGGCGCCTGTGTAATCCACCAAATGATAACGACGACCGGAAACATCGGCAAATTTTTGCATAGCCGATTCTACATGAGCCGGCACAGCGTTATAGTACTTATTAGATGCTTCACGAATTTGGAAGAATACATCCGGATTTTGCGCCGTACCACGCACTTTCGGATTATCCGGTGTCAATGCGTTTTTGCCGATAAAATCAGTTGGAATATCGGCCATCAAGGCTTTCAAATCTTCATCGGACAATGGTGTCATTTTATTAATTTCATGAGATGTTCTGAACCCATCAAAAAAGTGAATAAACGGCACCCGAGATTTAAACGTTGCCATTTGGGCAATAGCGGCAAAATCTTGAGCCTCTTGCACATTGGAAGACGCCAACATTGCAAAACCCGTTTGACGGCAAGCCATCACGTCAGAGTGGTCACCGAAAATGGACAGAGCATGAGCCGCCACCGTACGGGCTGCCACATGCATCACAAAGGGTGTGAGTTCTCCCGCAATTTTGTACATATTCGGAATCATCAACAATAACCCTTGCGAGGCTGTATACGTTGTTGTAATAGAACCGGCTTGCAAAGACCCGTGAACGGCACCGATAGCACCGGCTTCGGATTGCATTTCAAGTACTTCCGGCACTTTACCCCAAATATTTTTGTGACCGGCAGCTGACCAAGCATCAGCCCATTCCCCCATCGGAGAAGATGGCGTAATCGGGTAAATAATGGATACTTCGTTGAGTTTATGGGCCACTCTGGCGGCCGCTTCGTTCCCATCCATCATTTTCATTTTATTGTCAGACATAATTCATCCTTTCGTGATAAAAAAATCATATAAAAATATGGAATTCTTTTACACCTTTTTTGACAAATTGTCCAGCGTTTTTTTGATAGGATAAACAGTCAATAAAACACCTTAAAATTTAATTGACAACACAACAAAAGGATGCCATACTATCTACATGAAAAAAATTATTTTATTAACACTTATTGGTGTGCTTGGCGGATGTCAGAGTATATCCCCCCAAGAGGAAACATTTAAAAATCCGTTATTTTATAAAAAGATGGAAAATTTATCCTCTAACTATTTTTGGGATATAAAACTGACACCCACCACAATGACGTCATATTTAAGACGCACAGATACTGTTTTGGTACAAAAATGTGAATTAACAGATAATACTCAAAAATATGTTACTTTAGTATGTGAAAATGCGTATTATCCTTCAAAACAAGAACGGATAAAATGTATTATAGATGACAACAATAAATTGTATGCACACGTTCAATGCTACACCAACAACAATGAACATCCGAATCCCGAAAAAAAATGGCATTCCATAGACAATTATTCTATCCGCTATGAGTAATTACTTGACATATGTTTTGACTTTTTATATCATCTCCTTATGAAGAAAATTTTAAGCACTTTGATTATTTATTTTGTTCTTGGTGGATGTCAGAGTATATCCCCCAAAGAGGAAACATTTAAAAATCCGTTATTTTATAAAAAGATGGAAAATTTATCCTCTAACTATTTTTGGGATATAAAACTGACACCCACCACAATGACGTCATATTTACGGCATACAGATACCGTTTGGGTTCAAAAATGCGACCTTATCAAAAATGAAGAAACATATATTATTATGTCTTGTGAAGATATAGAGGATCCCACATATCGACATCGTACAAAATGTATTATAGATAATGATCCGTTTGAAGGACACGTTAAATGTTATGGTTCCGAAGACAAATATGACGATCCCGAAAAAAATTGGGATTCTATAGACAATTATACTACCAACGATCCCAATTACACTATCAATAATCCCAATCGATGATTTGTAATATTTTTTGAATCATATCTTGATTGCGATCTTGCGACACATCTTTTCTATGACTTTCTTCTGCCACAGACCGGATATTTTTATCTTGAATGGCTTGTATCATTTTGGGAAAATTTTCAACATGACCGGTATTATATTGAATATCTATAACGGCATCCTGCACACCGGCTGGCAACTTATCAAAGTTTGGAACGGCTCGGCGAATTTGCGTTAAATCACTTTTTAAATGGTTCGTCATTTGTTTATTAATTTCTGTATCAGATAAACGCAAATCGGTATATTTTTTATAGAAATCTGCTTGATAATTTCCCGAAGGCATATTTTTGATAACCTCATAATCCATCTTAATTTCATCAGGTGTCGCCCCTTGACCGGTATTTTTATTCACCCAATCTAACGAGGCATATTTATCAAAATTATCCACATTTAATCCGCCACCGACAGTGATAATCCCCTTTGTATCTTTATAGGGAAATTCTTTAACCCCTTCGTGTTTTTTAATTTCGGGTATATTGCGTTTGATTAATTCATCATCCAAAACAAGAGGCTCGGACACAGATGATTTTGATATGGCAGAGTCTTTAAAATTATTGTTTTCATCCAATTTATCGGCATTATTTTTAAACCAAGCATCAACAAAGTCATTGGCTTGTTTATAAGCCGGATGATTTTTATCTTGATACATTTTAGAATTCATAAAGTTTGTTATTTGAGCATATGGAATAGGCATATTTTTCTCCTTAAAAAATAAACAAGACCGTTTGAGTTTTTCCCAAACGGACACAAAAAAATCGGGATACAACTGCCCCGATTAACCAAGATACACTATAGCATAAACATCTTCAAAAGTCAAGGAATATTTTCCTAAAATTTCCCAATCAACATAAATCTTTTTAATCTCCGCCACGGCCATATTTACGCATCAACCAAATTTGATTTAAATCCACACCTTGCGTATTTTGTCCGTTTTCAGCCAGCTCTTGAGCAATTTGTTGTTCTTCTCCGGCTCGCCACCGATTATTTTGCAAATTAGGCGTCCCATCATAATTTTCATGATACCCGCCACCGCCTTCACCTTGAGCATATCGCCATTCCCATTCGGCAACCTGAGGATCAACTGGAGGCGTTTTATCATCCGGTTCGGTCATCAGTTAGAATCTTTCAATATCTTCGGACAAAATGGACATATTCCAATCATAGGAAATTTCACCATCATCGTTATTTTTATAGATAACGCCGATAAATTCTTTACCGACAAAGACTTCTGCCGGAGCCTGAACCCCCTCACCTTTTTGCACACGAATTTCCGGGTTCCAGAAAAGTTGTTGCAAATAAGTTTGAACTTTTTCCATTTCTTCGGGTGTCAGCATATTTTTTCCTTTCTTTTTAGTTGGACTTCGTGTATTATATACCCATTATGACAAAAATTCAAGCAAAAAAAACGCCAGAGACAACCTTGCAATCGGCCAGAATACCGGCAGATTTGATTTCAATCGCCCCGATGTTAGATTGGACTGACAGGCATTTTCGATACTTTTTGCGCCTGATTTGCAAAAATGCGATGTTTTATTCGGAAATGATTGCCGCCCCCGCCCTCATTTTAGGGGACAGAACCAAATTATTGGAATATGACGGAGCCGAACATCCCTTGGTCTTGCAGGTCGGAGGCAGCGAACCCAACTTAATGGCCAGATGTGCCGTTTATGGTGAAGAATGGGGATACAAGGCC
>JAZKXP010000046.1:0-30224 GCA_045611665.1 Alphaproteobacteria bacterium
AACCGTTTGAGCGGCTGTTTCGTTAACACCTAATGATTCGGCAATTGCTTCACCGGATTTTTTGCTGACCGTCCATGTTTTTGTACCACTTGTGTCCTCGGAATCGGCAGTGATGTCATACAAAGTATTTGCATCAAAAGCCAATGTATTTTTTGCTGTTCCTTCAATTTTAAAGGTTTTTCCATTAGCATCACCATCCAATACTAAAGCCGTTTGACCTGTAACGGAAGAGCCTGCTATGATTGTTGAACCATTCAAATTAGCTTTTAATGTGGATCCTTCTTCAAATACAACAGAACCATTCCCTGTGATACCGTTTGTTAAAACGATATTATTTTCTAAAGATAAAGAACCATCGTTTATAAATGTGCCGGAATTATGGGAAATATTGCTGGCTGTTAATGAAGATTCGCCATCAATACTGATATTACCGCTGAGTGCCACTAAATCATCACCGCTAATAGAGATTGTACCGGCATCTTGAGCCGTAATTGTTCCGGTAATTGAACCATTTGTTCCAAAATCAAGGTTGATTTGTCCGCCCGGTAATTTGTCTCCATCTGCGCTGACAAGTAAATTACCTTTGATGTAAGATCCATCACCTTTTAACCCGATATTTACAATGGAATCCATTGCGCCATTTACATTTCCTGTGATTGTTGTAAGTGCGGTGTTTCCTTCATTTTGATTAATGTTGAAGATGTTTCCACCTTTTCCGAAGTAAACGGGATTGTATCCTTCTACGCCACCAATGATATTCAAAGTTTTGTTGGCAACCAAAGTTAAGTTTCCTTCGTTGCCGGTGATGGCAACGTTGCTTTGGGCAGCATTGATAGAGATGTTGTCGGCATAAATTTCTAATTTTTGTTTGTTGTCATGAGCGCTGTTATTTCCGGCCGTTACATAAATGGCTGAATATCCCGGATCATTGTTGGTGATATTGATTGTGCCAATGGGTGCGTTTTGGGTGCCTACGTATAATGGAGCAAAACGAGAAAAAATGCTAACTTCTTCTCCCTTGGCTGTTGTCATATTTAAGGTTGTATTGCGATCACCGTTAATGCGAATTGTTGAGGCATTGTATTTTGCATCGGCATCAACCTTTAAAGAGGTAGAAATGGAGGCAATTTTAATTTCCCCATTTGTGTCCGGACTTAAATCCAATGTATGATTGACGTTGTCATAAGTGTATGTTCCTTTTTCAAAGCCTTTCAACCAGATACGACCGCCATCTTCATTTTGTTCACCATATTTTATAGAAGTCGGTGTTCCGTTACCAGATACGGTTTTAATTTCGGCCATTGCCGGATTCGCAATCATTGCGGCTGTTAAAACGATAGCATTTAAATAAGCACACTTACGCAAAACTTTGCCATAACGGGCGCTTAATTCTTTTAAGGCTGTATTTGAGTATTTCATAAAGTCTCCTTTCTCTTTAGTTGCCTTAGATTAAACTTTCACGAATCTTTTGTTCGCTCCAGTATTAAATAATATACGGGAGGGGGTATGCCAAGCGTGTTTTTTCACTCCTTTATAAAAAAATCAAAAAAATACTTGCATTGGTTGAAATTTTATTACATATTTTAACCAATCATTAACTAGATGAGCATATTTTAAATTAAAATGCAATATAAAAAATGAAAGAAGGCTAAAAAAATGACGAAAGACAGTGCCAGCTTGATTTTATCTCAAAATATTCGCAAATATCGTAAGCTGAAAAAGATAACTCAAGCCCAATTGGCCCAAAAAATTAATAAAACGGTTGAGATGGTTTGTCAATTGGAAAACGGTCTGTCCAGTACAAAGATTTCTACCTTAAATGAAATTGCCGATGTATTGGGTGTTGAGGTCTATCAGTTGTTTTTAGAGGCGCCTTTGCTCACCATTGAAGATTTATCTCCGGATTTAGTGGAAATTATGCATGAATTACAAGATCAAAATCCGGAATATGTGCGTGCGATTCGTAATTTGATTAAAGCACCTCGTGATTAATGGGATAAAGGTGGGATAAATTATCTTGTGCCGCAGTGTAAAAATAATGCTTGCACATTTTTGATAAATAGATTAGAACGATAAGTATAGAAATGGTAATAGTAATAGGAAACAAAATATTTGTCCAAAATTTGTCGATTTCAAATAAGTCATTGAAATTGTACACACACACACACACACACACACACACACACACACACAATTAGTTGGCGCTGAGCTTAACTTTCTATTAATTAGTTTTAAACACTTAAGTGGATATTTTGCTTAAGTGTTTTTTTGTAACAGGAGAAAGAAGATGGATTTAAAAACAGAGTTTGGTTATTCAATGGTTGAAGTACTGGGGACTCTTGCGATTATTGGTGTGCTATCCATAGGTGGATTTGCTGGATACAGTTATGCCATAGATAAATATAAAGCCAACAAAACAATGAATGATATTGTGTTAATAGGTGTGGATATTATTACACAATTATCTCAAAATAGAGCCACTCCCACTTTATCCGAATGGGGAACTAAAATAACAGCCGGATATGATTTTACGGTCGTGCCAAACCCCGAAAATGAAACACAATATGGTATTCAAATCACCGGTGTACCATCTTCTGTTTGTAAAATGGTTGGTGATGGATTAAAACAAACGGTTGCCGTTTATGTTGGTAATGAAGATTATACTACTGATACCGAAATTGATCCATGTGATATATCAAACAGTAATACCATGGAGTTTTACTTTGATGCAGAAACTATGATGGGAGGTGAATGTAAAACAGACATAGATTGTGGTATAAATAAATATTGTGATTTGGGTTTGTGTTTTAATGGTGTGCGTCCGAAAATGACAGCCCGTGTTTTTGATAAGGCTTGTACGTCGGATGCTGAGTGTAATACAGGTTGGAGTGGTTCTTGTTCGTCATGTAATAGAAATTTAGGTTATTGTGTTGAAAAATATGATATGCATAATAAAGCCTGTACTTTGTCTGATGGTACAATTGGCAAATGTGGAGCCGGCGAATGCTTACCGATAGGGTGTACTTATAGTACGAATAAATGTGGTGATAAAGAATATTGTGCCAGTCCGAATAATAGTTGTGAAACAGCATTTCAAACTGGCGAAAGTGGTTCTTGTGTGGCGTTTAATGCGCGTTTTTCACCCTTGACGATAGATGGAATAACCTACTATGTATCCAACAGCCCCTTATCATGGTGGGATGCAGATGCTGGCTGTAAATCCGTTGGTAAAAAATTATTGAACGTTAGTGACCTTGTGACAGGATGGAGCGGTACTTCCGGAACAGTCCACACTAAAACGGCTCTTTCCGAAAAAATACGTAGCGAGGCCTTTGGCGGTGAGGGATACAGGTATATATGGACGTCTGATGATTATAGTTCCTGTGAGGCATTCTATGTATATCTAAGCACTGGTTTTGTCTATGCTCACCTTCGTCATTATGATAGCAAAGAGTACGGTAGTGGTTTTGCTATCTGTAAGTAGTTTTTCGGTCTAATAACACAATCGGTAGGGAATTTTTTCTGCCGATTTTTTTGTGGTGCGCACGTGGGGAAGGGCATAGCGTTTTTTGTATCTTTTAAAATCACTTTATTTCCTTCTTGAAAAAAGGTTAAAAATCTGATATACTAGGCAAAATTTTTTTAGTAAAGGATAAAATATGCCCACACAATTAACCGAAATCGTATCAAAACGACGCACCTTTGCGATTATTTCTCACCCGGATGCCGGTAAAACAACCTTAACCGAAAAATTGTTGTTATTCGGGGGGGCCATTAACCAAGCAGGTGCCGTTAAAGCCAAAGGCGAACGCCGTCGTGCGACTTCCGATTGGATGAAGGTGGAACAAGAACGCGGTATTTCCGTGGCTTCATCCGTGATGACTTTTGATTACGGTGGTTGTACGTTTAACCTGTTGGATACACCGGGGCACGAAGACTTCTCTGAAGATACATACCGTGTGCTGACGGCGGTGGATTCGGCCGTCATGGTCATTGACTGTGCCAAAGGGATTGAGGAACAAACCAAAAAACTGTTTGAAGTATGTCGTTTGCGTGATATTCCGATTATTACCTTTATCAACAAATTGGACCGTGACGGGCAAGATCCGTTTCAATTGTTGGAAGAAATTGAAAAAACGTTGGCGTTGGATGTCACTCCTGCCGTTTGGCCGATTGGGATGGGGCGTGATTTTAAAGGGTGCTTTGATTTAATGCATGACCGGTTAAACTTGATGCAAAAAACTGAAAATAAAGGGGCTTTGCCGGAATTGGGTGAAACCATTAACGGTATTGATGACGCGCGTCTTGATGAGGTTATTCCCTCCGATTTAGTGGCGTCTTTGCGTGAAAATGTGGAAATGGCACGGGCTTTATGTCCCGAATTTGATAGAGGGGCTTATTTAGACGGCACAATGACTCCGGTATTTTTTGGTTCGGCCGTTAATAACTTTGGTGTGCGTGAATTGTTGGAGGCACTGGTTGCCTTTGCTCCAAGTCCACGTCCGCAAACGACACCGGACAGAACCGTTGAACCGGACGAAGAAAAGGTATCCGGTTTCGTGTTTAAAATCCAAGCCAATATGGACCCGAAACATCGTGACAGAATTGCCTTTATGCGTTTGTGTTCCGGTCATTTTAAACGAGGGATGAAGTTGTTGCACTCTCGTTCCAACAAGCAAATGATTTTGCATAATCCTGTGATGTTTTTGGCTCAGGACAGAGAACTTGCCGAAGATGCCTATGCCGGCGATATCGTGGGATTGCCAAATCATGGTGGTATTCGTATCGGCGATGTGTTTAGCGAAGGGGAAAATATTCGTTTCCGTGGGATTCCGTGCTTTGCGCCCGAAATGCTGAAAAAAGTGCGTGCCAAAGACCCTCTCAAAGCCAAACACCTTGCAAAGGCTTTAGAGCAAATTGCCGAAGAGGGTGGGGCCAGCATCTTTAAACCCGTCCAAGGCAGTGATTTTATCGTGGGCGTTGTCGGGGTCTTGCAATTTGAAGTATTGGCCGATCGGATTCGGACCGAATATGATATTCCGGTCATTTTTGAACCGACCATTTACTACACGGCCCGCTGGGTTAAAGGTGATACGGCTAAGGTTAAAAAGTTCATGGATATGAATATGTCTTGTACGGCAACCGATCATGACGGGGAAGCGGTGTTCTTGGCCAGAAATGCATGGCATTTGAATAAAGCCGGTGAAGATTATCCCGATTTGGAATTTATGAAAACACGCGAACAAAGCATGTAACAAGAATTTATTCAGTATAAAACAGGGGAGGCATTGACCTCCCGTTCTTTTATCGTGTGTTGGATGAGGATTGGTTGATTTTTAGTGGTTCTGACGATTGTATTAACTCAGGCTTTGAGTGTGGTATTTCTTTTTCATCATTGTGACAGGAACATTTGACGGCCCCTGTTGCCATCAGAGCCAATGCCCCTAAAATTGCCAAAGTTTTCGGTTTTTTTAAGGTGTATTTCAATCGTTCCACAGGATGCGTATGGTAAATAAAGTATTCGCCGGTATCATCACATTGAGTTATCAGATATTCATTTTTTTTGCCGATATTGTGCGTCCATCTGGATACACGACATTCTTCTTCACGATAGTTTGCATAAATTTCATCAAAATCGGTATTAAAATGAAAACAATTTGGCTGTCCGTCAATGAGCGACAATCGGCTGTTGTGATATTGAGTTTTGGAAAAATCTGAATTGGGATAAATTTCACATGTATTTAAACGATTTAAAAATTGCCACTCAATTTCATTTGTACATTCTTTAATCAGAGGATAATCAACTAACAGATTTTGACTGGTTGTAATGAATATTAAGTCATTTTCTTGAATAGCGGGCTGATATTTTTTTTCATCAAATATGATAACCGGATAGGTGGCTTCTTGGTTGCCAACGACAATGGTTTGTAAGGCGATTAAATGATTTTCGTTTGAAATAAAATATAATGCGGTTTCATCTTTATCATTTTTGATAATGGTGTCAATGATATGGCCGTCTATTTTTTCTGTTTCATATTCAAACGGTTCTTTGATATTTATTTTATATAGACAAATATCTTTATTTTGATAGTGTGTATAAAACGATAAAGTATCATTTGAATATAATCGTTTCATAAGATCGTTCCTTTATTCGTGCATGCGTACCTTATTAAAATCAGCATATAGTTTTTTGGTCGCTTCACATTTTTGGCAAGCGATAGCACACGTGCCGATTAAAACTGATAAAATGCCTAACCGAATCAGTTTATCACGAACCGGATGAGTCAGATCGGCTACTTTAGTTCCATGATGATATTCTTCAAGTCTGGTTTTATGTGGTTTAAAAACGGATACCATACCATGATATTCCCCATCCTTATCGGCTGTCCCTTGAGATAGCATATAGTATTTTGTATCATAAATTGTTTTGATGTAACAAATGTTGTTATCTAGCGGTTGAATCGCCTGCGGTTTAGGTTTTAATTCCGTTATCGTACCATCCAGCAAATTTTCGGTACTCATTAAGGTTAAACAGTTATCGGCATTAAAGAAATTTAATTGCTTTTTGACTAAAACTTTGGCCTCATCAAAATATTCCGTTGTTTCAACGGTTATACCATGTTTTCTTTTGTCGGTATGAGATGTTGCTGTTAATGTTGTCATGAATACTTACCTTGTTAATTCATTTTGATGAGATGCTTTTGGGTCTGTATGAGAGGACACTTTGCGCTTAAAACCGAATAACCGTTGTCCGAAAGATAATTTGACGCCATTTTCGTAATAACTGTTTTTATGCCGACCGTTTTTATCATATGTCATAATTGTGCCGTGTTTTTGATTGTTGGCATCTAAAGTGCCTTCTTCCAATAAACGACCGGACGGTGTTTTTATGGTATAAACAGTTTGAGATTGTAATGAAGCGTAGGTATGATATATTTTACGCATAATGTTCCCATCGGGTAATGTTTCTTTCGTAAACGTATAGTATGTACCGCGATTGGGATCAAATTTTTTGCGGGTGTATAATTTATCTGTTCCGCTGTATTCTTCTTTTAAAACACCATTGTTATATATTTGAACGGAAAAAGTTTTATTCAAATAATCCACGGATACTTGCTTACCGTCTTTTTTGCCGAATAAGTATTTTTCAAAGCTGTAACCATAAGCCGAAGCCGATACAACAAAGCCGGCTAAGTTTCCTTTTGTAGCAATGGTTAATTTCCGTTTCATATAATGTTTCTGGTTTTCTTTTTTTACACCATCCGCCAAAGAATCTTCATCTGTCCAAGTAAAAATCGCCCCATTGCCGCTTTTGATTTCTTCCTCAGTCGGCAGTTTAAATTTACAGATAACTTTTTGATTATGTTTTAATGTGACCGTTTCTTCATTATGTGTAAAATAAGCCATAAATCCTCCATGATTTTTTGGGCGTTCGTCATTCTTTCAACGCACCATAGCACACTCTGTGAAAAAAATCAAGAAAATTATGTCAAATTATTTTGTCAACTTTAAAAGTTGGTCTGCGAGTTCAGTCGGAACAACATCTAATCGAATGGTTTTACATCTGCTTGTGTGACCGGAAACGATTTGAATTTGTGATTTTTTCAAATGAAAATAATCGGATAAAAAGTCGATGACCGCCTCGTTTGCTTTTCCGTCAACGGCCGGAGCCCGTAATGCCAATTTTATATGTGTATCATTCCACACCCCTTCGAAACCGTTTCGTTTTGCGTTTGGGGATACCCGAATTTTTAATAGGATGTAATCAGTGCCGTTTTGGTAACAATTTTCTGTCATTATTATCCTTGTGGTGTTAATGTGCCACACTTATTGCACACAGCGCAAACATTGTCCCAAGTCGGCGTTTTATGATGACAATGCGTACAGACCCAAGGCAGAGAGGTATCCGTTAACGAGGCTTTATTTTCCCATTCTTTGGCTGCCTCGGTATGATGCCATCCTTCTTGCTCTAACACAGCCATCATAAGAGCCATTTGCCGTGTGGTTTCATAGGCATTCATTGCCGTTTGCAGGTTTTCTTTGGCCACTCCCCATAAATGATTTTTCATGGCGGTATCGGCTAAGGCTAATAACGATAATTTAGCCGAGCTGTTTGGAGCAATCAGTTTTTCAATATGTTTCATTTGTGAGGCGGGTGTTTCATTTTTAAATAAAGAATAGTATCGCTCATAGGTTTCCCATACCGGTGTTAAAGCCCATGATTTCTTTAAAATATCTTCGGCTTTGTTGGGAACCGTATCGGCATAGGCCCATGCGAAAGGAGGATTTTGAGGCATTAAATCAAAAGCTTCCTTATATTGTTTTAAACCATATAAAATGCACGCCTTTGTTTTTGCATAGTCTTCTTTGCTCAAGGTCTTTTGTTTATTCAGTTTTTCTAATGTCTGCAAGGCCCCTTGCCAATCATTTTGTAACAGTTGTAATTTCAATCGTTCCTGAAGAATCCATAAAACCGTCGGATATAATGTGGTTGCGGCGTCTAAAATTTGAGATTGTGAATCGATATCTCCTTTATTTTGTGCCATTAAAAATAATCCACGCATGCCGGCCAGTTCGGTGGTTTTATTATTTTTGAGTTTTTCGAAAATATTTTCCGATGGGTTAAATAATGCTTCAAACAGTAACGCTTCTGTTGACCCTTTAGCGAATAAGGATTTTTCCTGAGTTAAAATATTTTTTTCAGAAGTGTTGTTTTTATCCAGAACTGTTGTTAATACAAAGGTTAAAAAGTTTTCTTTTTTCAGCAAATTTTTTTGAAAACGGCGATTTTTGTAATTTTTTATCCAACAGAATGGTTTTTTGATTAAACTGAATACATAGGCTAAAATTAACAGGCCGATAATTAATAAGACAGCCGAAAAAGTGTACTCATATCCAAAAGCGGTTACCGAAAAGTTATAGGTGTCATCTAACATCAACAGACCGATTAAAATAATACCAGCACAAATCAGAAAAATTTTTAACATTCTACTCTCCTTTTGCATAAGATAAAATTAATCGTTCCAAAGACGATGACGCATTTGTATAATTTTGAGCCTTTTCTAAAAACATATCAAAATCATGTTGTAAATTTTGAGGTAATGACGCAATCAATTCGGTTGTTAAGGCTATATTTTTAGCCTCTATCGCATTGTGAGCCCGATCTAAAATGGCCGGAACATCATTTGTTTGCGGATTCAAATTTCTGATTTTTATCAGCTGTGTAACAGCGGACTTTATCTTGGCCATCCATTCATTGTCCTCTAAATAGTAATAATGTATCAGCGTGTTTTGTTTGGCCGTTAAAAACGCTTCCGATAATTCACCGTATACGTTGTTTGTGGTCAAACAAAAATGTGACGTATCTTTAATTACGGCTTGCACAGCCTCTGTTTTCGTATCGGATAAAATCAGCTTTCTGAAATCGTCTCCGCATGGTTTTTCGGATAAAAAATTATCCCGAAAAGTCAAAGCATCGCGCAACGTATAATGATGCGCCTCCTGTGTTGATGACGGCTGTGTAACCTCTTGCGCCGAGTGTTCGGGTATTTCCTCGGCAATCGGGTCTGTGTATTCCGGCTCTTGTGGAGGTGTTTTTGTTGCTTCGGTCAGTGTATCCGCTTCCTCGACCGCCAAAACCTCTGTATCATTTTTCTTGGTTTCGGATTTTAACGCATCATTTCGAAACACAACGGACGTTTTTTTTGTATCGGAAGCGTCCGAAACAAGGGGCGCCACGGGAATGGTATCTGCAGATTGAATAGTAAAGGGATTTTCTGTTTTGGTCGGTATCTGAGTTTTACTTTTTGTTTTCAGATTATCATAGCCGGCCCAACCGAACCCAACCAGTAGCGCCAATACAAGCAATCGAAATAGGCGACGATTCCGGCGTTTTTTTTGTTTAGGTGTCAACTCTTTTTGCGGTGTTTTAGTTTCGACACCGGAAGATACATCAGATTTTTTTTTCTTAAACATTATTTTCTCCTTTTTTAAAAGTATAAAATAAAAAGCGTGAAAAAATCAACCCTCTTTTTCTGTTTGATAACGGATTTAGAAATTTTTCATGAAAAATGATATGTAACGATACAAAATTTTACCGTCTTTTTTCCGTAAAGTTGTTTATTTACAAGGATGTCTTTTCTTTCTACATATACCGAGTGATTTATTAAAAAAAAAGGGGGAGGAGTCTATGTTTCATAAATCTCATAATTGGGCAGAACCTGTCTTGTGGACAGGCGTTGTTATTACATTTGTGTTCTTTGGGTACAGTGTTATTTATTTGCCGTATTGGTGGTCTTTGACATTGGTGGCGGTTTTGTTGGCTTTATTGATGATGCTGGGTTACGTTAAATATACCCAAGTGATGGCTTTAAAACGCAAATTTATTATTGTTCAGGAAAGTTTTACAACGGCTATGTTGGTTTATTTTGCTTTTTATTATTTTTCGGGTAAAAATCAAATGCCTGCCGATAATGTGTTGAAAGGGGCACGTCAAAAAATAGATGATGTCTATGAAGCCAGCCGATATCATTTGACTATGCCGTTAGTGGTGACGGCTTTAAAGACTTTTGCACAAATTAAAAGTATTAAAAACGTCGTAAAACACGAAGTTAAAAATTTTACCTCAAGCGATGGCTTCAGCGTGGATAATGCTCAAATTATTGCCTCGGAAATAACGAATTTATTTCAAAAAATTAAGCAACTTGTGGGTATTGTCAGTGAAGGGATGCCCTCTAAAAAAGACTTTGACGCGATTATGGATGAAGATATTGATGAGATGATTGCTAAGGGGGAAACAATTCGGCCAACGCTCTCTAAAAGTAAAGCGAAGGCAAAAAATATAAAATCCAATGCAACATCCACTGTACGCCGAATGAAACAACCGGTACGTAAAACGACGGGTGTCGTTCGTAAAACAAGCAAAGATAAATAGACGGTTAAAAATATATATTTTATAGCCCCCTTGGCCGAGTTATTGCCAAGGGGGAGCGGAGTCATATGGAGGTTGCTTATCTACAAACTGTAAAGAAAGACAGACCAACAGTGTTTTTGTCGTAAGCAGTAAGGTGATCATAACCATCTATAAGTTCAACTGCATATGCGCTTGAAGAATTATATTCTTCGGTTGCCCAAATGGTAGAACGCGTTCCATTAATACCATTGAGCAGTTTATCTAATCCATCTGCAAGAGGTGTACGCGGTCGTTTCCAATCCGGTGTTGTTGCCTCAATATAAAGATCGCTTACTGTTATTAATCCATCTCTTCCAATTGCTTTGCAGGCTGCCTCTGCATCCCACCAGCTTAAGTTATAATAAGAAATATAATATGTTTTGCCGGCAATCTCATGTTTTGTGAAGGTTGGCTTTACACATTGTCCTGTTGAATTACTAGGAAAGGCATTTGATGCACTTGTATTGGGACTGGCACAATAGTATCCACTTTGACATTTATTTTCCTCATATGTACATCCTTTTAAAACACAATCACCCCAATGGCAAACGCCATCTCCAACTGTTTCAATTGTACAACTTTTTCCATTTTTTGTCTTAGTCAGAATACATATGTTATCAGAACATGTTCCTCCGCATTCTCCACAATCATTATCTGTGGTGCAATTTTTAAATCCATAGGTTCCAACGGGTTTGTCTCCCATAAGGCATATACCCGTCTCAGTATCACAATATTGATTAAGTCCGCAATCGGTATCCGTTTTACACCCATCCGATTCAACGGCTCCGGTTTCAAAATAAAATTCCATGGTGTTGTTGTCCGATTCGTCACACGGGTCTTCTTCGGTGATATGTTCATCATCATTTACATACACCGAGGCCATGGGTTTTAAGGCATCACCCACCATTTTACACACTCGAGCGGGAACGCCGTCGATTTGAATGCCGTATTGGGTTTCATCTTCGGGGTTTGGTACAACCGTAAAATGATATCCGACTGTGGTTTTTGTTCCCCATTCTGCCGACAAGTTCGGCATTCCGGCAGTTCGTGAGGCTTGTGTAATTACATCCACCCCCAACAGCATCACATCGTTAATTGTTTCATTCGCACGGTATTTATCCATACCATAGCTGTATCCTGCGATAGCGCCAACAGACAGGACGCCGATAATCGCGAGTGTTCCCAGCATTTCCACCATAGAACGACCATTTTCAAAATATTTTTCCATAACTAACTTGCCTTTCTCTATTAAACAAAAAGAAAATCACTCGTAAAGAGTGACTGGAAGTTAGCAACTATCAAACAGTATAGTGTGCCGTATTTATTATGGAAACCCACATTTTATTCCGGCACCTTCCAGCCCTTGCCGGAAGGTTTACTTTTCGCCCGTATAACGGACGCTGTTTGTCAGGATTGCTAAATCCACCACCTCAAGGGATATCCCTCAAAGTTGATTGTAGTTTATCTAATCAAAAATTAAAATGCAAGTATTATTTTGATATGAAAAAAGATTATTCTCTTTCTTTGACATAACCCGCGTAGTCATAACACCCCGGAGCCAAACTAGGAGAATGCGTTAAAATACAATCGGGTTCACGGCGCATATTATTTAATTCGACAGAGAAAATATCTATATCAAAACACGAAAAGTAATGTTTTAATTCCTGTGTTAATTTTTTTTCTTGCCATTCTTCGGATTCAACTAACGCATTAAATTTTTTATATTGTAATCTTTCGCCGGTTGCTTGACGCGTATGCCCCATAATGAGTTCGTCGGCATAATTTTCCCCCAATGTATGGCGCAACTCACACTCGCGTCTTTCGGACAAAGAATAAGACAACGTAATGCCGACAGAGGCCTCCCCTTTATTTAACGGAAAGCGCAAATCTGTTGCAGCCTCCCGCGGATAGAAGGTTACAGCATCTTTGTGGCTACACACCGTACAAGCCGGCGCTGAAACAAGACTGGCCAATATACTTAAAGATACCATATTTTTTTGAAACGACATAAAAACTCCTTTTTTTATTTGGGGCATTATATCATATCGTTGCCGAAAATTCAATGAAAATTTGATTTTTTGCTAAAAACCGATTTAACTATATCAAATACCAAGATTATTTTTGTATATAAAAATCCCCCACCGTTTATGATGGGGGAACGAGGATGCCTCATGTCCAGCGCACACTACCTACACACGGGGTAATAGTCGATGGAGATGAGGTCAGCGGCGCGGTTACGACCTGTGTAGCTGACATAACCATCGACCAAACGCACAGTGTACACACTACAAGAACTCTTCGAATTACTTGTCAAAATATAATTGTTCCCAAGAAAAGTTTTGGGGACCTTATTGTCTAATTCTTGAGCCAAAGTCGTTCTGGTATGGTCTTGGGTATCTCCTTGCCAGGTGCTACCATCCTCTTAAGATTTTGCCCTCAAGATTAAACTCAGTTTATCCAATCAAATTTTAAATTGTAAGTATTATTTATAAAAAAATAGGGGGCTCAGTTACCCCCTGTTCGTTTAAATGACTAACCCGTTTTTATTGGCCGATATAGTGATGGTAGAATTGTCTTTTATATCCCCATTCAACAGCTTGATGGCCAGCGGATTTTCTACCTCTTGCCGGATGAGCCGTTTCAGAGGTCTGGCCCCATAGGCACTGTCATATCCGTTTTCGGCCAGCCAATCTTTGGCCTTATCATCCAATTGTAACGTAATGTGTCGGTCATCAAGACGTTTTTGTAAATGCCTCAGTTGAATATCCACAATCCCTCGGATATTTTCTTTTTTAAGCGCATTAAACACAATAATTTCATCCAGACGGTTGATAAATTCGGGTCGGAAGAAACCTTTTAACATCTCCCGCACATCTTTGTGTTTTTCACCTGTGCCAAGATTGGATGTCATAATTAAAAACGTGTTTTTAAAATCCACCGTGCGACCTTGACCATCTGTTAAACGGCCGTCATCTAAGACTTGCAATAACACGTTAAACACATCCGGATGAGCCTTTTCCACTTCATCAAACAAAATGACTTGGTAAGGCCTACGGCGAACGGCTTCGGTAAGTACTCCGCCTTCGTCATAGCCCACATATCCCGGAGGGGCGCCGATTAATCTTGCCACCGCATGTTTTTCCATATATTCGGACATATCAATTCTGAGGTAGGCACTTTCTTCATCAAATAAAAATTCGGCCAAAGCTTTTGCCAGTTCGGTTTTTCCGACACCGGTCGGTCCCAAAAATAAAAATGAACCGATGGGGCGATTGGGGTCGTGCAGACCTGACCGAGAACGGCGAACGGCATTGGAAACGGCGGTAATGGCTTCGTCTTGTCCGACGACTCGTTTGGCAATATTTTCTTCCATTTTAAGGAGTTTTTCTCGTTCACTGCCCATTAATTTATCCACCGGAATACCCGTCCATTTAGATACCACACCGGCGATAATATCAGGCGTTACCGTTTCAACGGTAGCATTTTGATTATGTTCGTTGATTTCGGCAAGGCGTTTTTCCAAATCCGGAATTTCTTTGTATTGCAACTCACCGGCTTTTTCATATTGCCCTTCACGCAAAGCCAATTCTACGGCCGTTTTGGCTTTGTCTAAGGCTTCACGTAAACGACCGGCTTCACCGATGGCGCTTTTGCCGGCGCTCCAAACGGCGGTTTCTTCGGCAGATTGTTTTTCCAATTTTTCAATTTGCTTTTGTAATTTTTCCAATCGTTCACGGGATGCTTGGTCATGTTCTTTCTTTAACGCTTCTCGTTCAATTTTCATTTGAATGAGACGGCGGTCAATTTCATCTAAATGTTCGGGTTTGGAATCAATGGCCATACGTAATTTGCTGGCCGCTTCATCTACCAAGTCAATGGCTTTGTCCGGCAAAAATCTGTCCGTAATATAACGATTAGACATCACCGCCGCCGATACCAAAGCCGCATCGGCAATCCGTACGCCGTGATGCAATTCGTATTTTTCCTTAATACCCCGTAAAATGGAAATGGTTTCCTCTACCGTTGGCTCACCCACATAAACCGGTTGAAAACGACGAGCAAAGGCTTGGTCTTTTTCAATGTATTTTTGATACTCTTTTAAAGTCGTTGCCCCGATACATCTGAGTTCTCCACGGGCAAGTGCTGGCTTTAATAAATTGGATGCATCCATAGACCCACTGGTCGCACCGGCACCCACCACCGTATGCATTTCATCAATAAATAAAATGATTTGTCCCCCGGCGGCTTCAACTTCTTGCAAGACAGCCTTTAACCGTTCTTCAAATTCACCACGGTATTTTGCTCCGGCAATCAAAGCCCCCATATCCAACGCCATTAAGCGCTTTCTGGCCAAACTTTCTGGTACATCACCATTGACGATACGCAGCGCTAACCCTTCCACAATGGCGGTTTTACCAACCCCGGGTTCACCGATTAAAATCGGGTTGTTTTTGGTGCGTCTGGACAACACTTGAACGGCATGACGAATTTCTTCATCTCGCCCGATAACCGGATCCAATTTGCCTTGCTTTGCTCGTTCCGTGTAATCTGTGGCATATTTTTTAAGGGCATCAAAATTATCTTCGGCCGTAGCTGATTGCGCCGTTCTGCCTCCACGCATTTCGTTAATAACCTCATTAAGTTTTTTCGCATCAATGCCATACGATTTATACATAACCAATGCTTGCAACAATCGTTCTACCGTTACATAGGAATCACCGGCTTTTGTTGCTAAAGTTTCGGCATTGTCCAATACCTTCATAAAGGTTTGGTTAGCAGATACCTGAACAGAAGTTCCATGCACTTTCGGCAATTTTTCCACATCTTCGGCAACTTGATGACGAACGTGTGCGACATCAGAGCCGGCCTGAGCCAATAGGGAAGAGGCCATTCCTTCCTTATCATCCAATAAGACTTTGAATAAGTGTTCGGGTGTTAAAAATTGATTGGATTCCCGTACGGCTAAATTTTGTGCCGATTGAATAAAACCTTGAGAACGGTCGGTTAATTTATCTTGTTGCATGTGTGCCTCCTACATCAAATTTATAAAATACATAGGTATGTACCCCTCATTTTTCAAGAGGGGGATAGCATTTTATAAATTTGTTTGTAAAAATTATTCCTCGGCTAATGCCGGTATCATAGGTGTTTGTCGGAAAACCTCTTGCGAAATTTTCTTTTGCTCACCGACCAACCATAGTATATCACCTTCGTTAAAAATAAAGGTCACCTTCGGATTGAGTGTCAACGAGGATTTACGTTCCACGCCCACAACCAAACAGTTGCCCGTTTTATTGCGAATGGCAGATCCACGCAACGTATTATCATTTAACGTTGAATCTTTTGTCACCGGAATGGCACAACACAGTAATGTTTTATCATTTTTAAATTCATATTTATCTTGCTTTAAAATATAATCATGTAAACTGACATATTTATCTTCGCTGCTGTCTATGGTTGTTTGGGTCAATCCTTTATTTTTCATTTCAGATGCCGTTGTGCGAAGTTGTTTTTTTGTGCCGACAATTAACAGATTATCTCCGGCCTTTAATTCGTCGCATCCTCTAGGGACATTAATTACTCCTTTATCTCGAATAATTTTAATAACATTGACGGCATACACTTCCTGAAATAATGTTTCTCGCATTAATGTATCGTTTAATTCCGAATCATTTTCAATCGTGAATTGCGATACAAACAAAGAACTATCTAACCACTTATCTTCATCGGCAACTTGTTCGTCTTCATCAGATTTAAAGTTTTCTAATTGTTCGCGGTTTAGGTTGACCAAGAATTGCGTTTCAATCCGCATATATTGGTTGAGGACCCATTTGGATTTTGTTAAAGCAAAAATCGTACCACATACCATTAATCCTGTTATGTACGGATTGGTTGTCAGTAATTGGTGGGTGGCCATCATGATAAAGAAGACCACTAATAAAATCCGAATAGCCGTTAGTAAGATAAGCGGAATACGGTTGGCTTTCTTTTCCATCCACAGATTAAAGTATAACCTGAGCATCCGTTCTTTGGATACCAAAATCGCATGTAAGAATGGAGCCATAACAATTAAGGTCAACGTCGTTGATACAACACGGATAATGCGGTTATCCCAACCGGCCATCGCCGTTTTTAACCATGGTTTGCACAAAAATGTGGAAATGTTAATAATACCGATTAAAATAACCGAAAAGATGAATAAACGTAAGAAGTATGCTTTAAACAATTTTTTCCACATATTTTGTTCGGCCTTTGTATCGGGCTTGGAGGATGTAATATTATCCAAAAATTCTTTCCAACGTTCCGGTAAACGTTTATTGAGTTTGTGGTAAAATTTATCTGCCGATTTAATCATTAAAGGGGTTGTAAAGGTTGTTACAACGGAAACGGCCACAATAATCGGATAGACATAATCGCTTAAAACGCCAAGGCTCATACCCAAGGCGGCAATAATAAAGGCAAATTCACCCACTTGCGCCAATGAAAAACCACATAAAATAGATGTTTTTAGCGGTTGACCTGACAGCGTAAATCCAACGCATGAGAAAAAGATTTTGCCGGCCATAACCACAACGGTAATAACGGCAATCGGCCAAGCATATTCAATGAACATAGCCGGATTTACCATCATACCGACCGATACGAAAAAGACGGCGCCGAAGAAATCTTTGACGGGTTTTAGGACATTTTCAATGCGGTGTACGGTGCTGGATTCGGCCAAAATAGAGCCCATAATAAAAGCCCCTAATGCCGATGAAAAACCGGCCGAGGTAGATAAAACAACCATACCGAAACACAGGGCGATTGATGTCAATAATAACATTTCATCGTTCATATAGTTGATGGCTTTTTTGATGAGGGTAGGGACCGTAAAAATACCGATAATGAAGCACAACACCAAAAAGAAAATCAGTTTTGATGTGCTGATAAGCAATTGTGTCCCGTCCACGCTTTGACTGATTGCAACAGTCGGCAATAATACAAGTAGCAGAATGCCGACCAAATCTTCTACGACCAAAACGCCGAATACCAAATCGGTAAAGCGCATTTTTTTCATGTTCAGCTCGTCAAAGGCTTTAATGATAATCGTGGTTGAGGACATGGAAATCATACCGCCCAAAAACAAGCTGTCCATGGTTGTCCACCCCAGCATTTGCCCCGTTAAGTAACCGATAAACAACATAAAAATAATGTTAGCACTGGCTGTAATAATGGCCGCTTTTCCGACGTTGACAATCTTTTTAAAACTGAACTCTAACCCCAAACTGAACAGCAAGAATATCACACCGATATCGGCCCAAATTTGGATATTTTCTTTGTCTGTAACCGAAGGAAGTCCATGAATAAAAGGCCCCGCAAAAATACCGGCCAACACATACCCAAGTACCACCGGTTGTTTTAACCATTTAAATAACAAGGTTACAAGTCCCGCATAAATGGTAATAAGAGCTAAATCGGTGATAAGAGTCGGTAAGTGGTGCATGTTTTATCCTTTTGTTTTTATTGTTTTATGTTTAATATAAACACACAAAAAAATCAAGGATAAAATTAAAAAAAATGAGATTATTTTTATAAAGAATAGGGGGATTTTCTTTCCCCTCGTGTATTATTCAGTTCGTTCGTTTGCGATTTGGGATTTAGTGTTTTTCTTTCTTTTTGCAATACGTTTGGCTGGTGCCGGTGATAACAGTTCTATGTCGCCTTTATCTTTTAAAATGTCTATCGGCCGTTGTCCCTTTTTATTTTGAATGGCAGCATTTGCCCCATTTTTCAGCAATATTGAAATCAATCTTTTTGACGGATAATAATGACAGGCATAGTGCAAGGCGGTATTCCCGTCTTTATCTTGTAAATTTATGATTTCGGGATGTTGACACAATTTTTGAATATCCTCTAACGAAAACATTTGATGTTTTATTGTACACATTAACATACTGACCCCTGCATCATTTTGCGCTGTATAATCTATATAATTGTCAGAGTTATACATTGCATCATATATAATTAAATCTTCAAAAATCAGCGGATTATCGTTATGGTCAATCAAAGATCCCAAAACAGAAACGCCTTTCTTATTTTTTCGGCGCAGGTCAATTTCTTGCCTCGTTGCTTGACATAAGTTGGTCAGCAATGTGATATTATTCGGTTTATGTTGAGGGCATATTTCTAAATTATAGTGCCAAAAAGTATTGCCGTCTTTATCTTGGGTATTGATGTCAAAAGAAAGATGATTTCGGCCAATAATGTAATCCAAAGGATACCATCCCCTCTGCATATCCGATATGAATTCTCTGACCGTTTCAACATTTGAATCTTTTGTTAAATAATACGTCGTGCGTTCTGCAGAAAAAAGAGGTAGTTTGTCTGTTTTCTTTGTCATAGCATTCTCTCAGTCTTTATTTTTGCCCTAAAATTTCTTCTTGCAAAATTTCCAATTCTAACCAAGTCATTTCCGCCGTTTCCAGTTGTTCTTTAGTACTCGTTAGTTCTATCGTTGTTTGATTAAACTCATCCGGATTTTGGGCATAGAAATCTGGATTGTGTAATTTATCCTCTAAATGCGCAACGCGTGTTTGCAATTTTTCAATTTCTGCCGGTAAAGTTTTCAGCAGGTGTTGTTCTTTAAAACTCAGTTTCTTTTTTGGGGCAGGGGAGGTCGACACTTCAGCCGCCGGTGCTGTCTTAACCACCTTTTTAACCGTTGTTTTTTTCTGAGCATTTAAGGCCCTTTCTTTTTCACCGGCCAATAAATCAGAATACGTCCCGACATATTCGGTAATGGTGCCGTCCCCTTTCATGTATAATAATGAGGTGCATACTTTATCTAAGAAATCTCTATCATGGCTGACGATTAAAATGGTGCCGGTATATTCGTCCAAAGCCTCTTGCAACAAATCCAGCGTATCCATATCCAAATCGTTGGTTGGTTCGTCCAATACCAAAAAGTTGGATGGTTTTGCCAGTGCCAAAGCCAACATTAACCGATTTTTTTCACCACCGGATAAGGCCCCAACCGGTGTTTTAGCTTGAGCCGATGTGAATAAAAAGTCCTTTAAATACGCCACGACATGGCGATAATGCCCTCGCACAAAAATATGGTCGCCTTCCGGACAGAGTGTTTTCCACAGTGTTTTTGTCGGGTCTAATGTAATACGATTTTGGTCAAAGTAAGCCTCTTCCAAATTTTTGGCAATCCGCACAAATCCTTGATCGGGTTCTAATCGTTTGGTCATTAATTTAATCAGTGTCGTTTTACCGGCACCATTAGGGCCAACTATACCGATTTTGTTGCCTCGTAAGATACGAATGGTAAAGTCTTTAACCAGTTCTCTATCCCCAAATGATTTGTAAATGTGTTTTGTTTCCACAATCATTTTGGACAAGATTTCACCCTTATCAATGGTCAAGTTGACCGAACCGGTTTGCTTAATTTGCTCTTTGCGTTCTAACCGCAATTGTTGTAAACGACGTAATCTGCCCATGTTGCGTTTGCGTCTGGCTGTCACGCCTTTATGTAGCCATTCTGTTTCCTCTTCAATTTTTTTGAGTAAGTTTTTTTGCTCAATGATTTCTTGATTAATGATTTGTTCTTGCCACTGTTCAAAATGGGCAAAGCCTTTGTCGTTGGCCCGCAAAATACCACGGTCTAACCAAATGGTAGAGGTTGAAATATGATTTAAAAAAGCTCGGTCATGGCTGATAACAATGACGGCTCCTTTAAAATTATTGATGATTTCTTCCAATTTTTCAATGGTGGCAATATCCAAATGGTTCGTCGGTTCATCCAATAATAAAATATCGGGCTCTCCGATTAACGCCTTAGCCAGTGCCGCCTTTTTACGTTCTCCGCCGGATGCCGTTTCGGGATTTTGACTACCGGCAATATCCAACAGCCCGATTAAAATATCGGCCCGATAATCTTCATCGGCTCTATGTTCAGATAATCCCGATAAAATAACATCCTTTAATGTAGCATAGCCTTTAAAATCTGACTCTTGAGGCATATAGGCGATTTTTGTCCCCGGCTGAATAAAAATTTCCCCTTTGTCCGGTTCTATAACACCGGCAATAACCTTTAACAGCGTGGATTTTCCCGACCCGTTTCGGCCGATGAGGCACGTTTTATCCGATCGGCCGATAACTAAATCCAGACCGGTAAATAATGGATGAAGCCCAAAACTTAAATGGGCTCCTTTAATTGTGTAAATCGGAGGGAAATTATCCATTATATATCCTTATTTCAATGCGGCAATTTTTTTGGAAATATCACGGGCCAATAGACTGACCATTTTACTTTGAGCCGTGGCTAAATCCACATAACTTTGTGTCGTAGGTTCTGAATAGGTGGCGCGTCCAGATAATACTTTCGTTTCCTCCCTATCCCGAACTGTCCACCAAGCATCCAGTGTCGCTTCTTTGCCGTTGCCGATAAATTTAATCACATCAACCGAAACAGTGTAGGTAAATGTTTCAAAAACATCTCCGCCGTTTTTTACGGTTGCCTTCGGTAAGTATAGTGCCATGTCATCAGCCAAAGTGCCGGCAATCATAAAACTTAAAGGTTCGCTCCAACGATCCAATTCGTGAATTTCAAGCTCAACACCATTTGCGTTCATAGTAACGATTTGCGGTTTGTCAATTGAAGCCGGAATACGCACATTTTCCACATTTATGGATATTTTGGGCGTCGTATAGGTTATAGCGCCTCCGTCCACCTTTAACGCATAAAAAGTTGATTCTTTTGTTGTGCCAGCGAAACACCCGCTTAATAACAATCCAAATAAACAAATCCATAATTTTTTCATATTAGTTTCCCTTTTTCCCTTTTAATAATGATTCCGGATGACGTTCAACATAATCGGCAAAATTACGTAAAGATTTCGCCGCCATAGATACATCCGTCAATGTTTGATTGGCATTATACAGTGTTTTTGTAATTTCTTTTTTATTACCGGCGATAACGGTATCTAAATTAACTAATAACTTATTTAAATTCGGAATGATTTCTTTATCCAATCTGTCCATAACAATGTTGAATTTCAACACGCTATCACGAACGGGCAAGTCTTGAATGCCTTGCGATAATTTACCCATTTGAGATATGACGGTCGGAATTTCAAATAAATCATCTTCTTCGCCTTGTTTTAAAACGACCTTTGTATCCGGCAACATTTCAAGTTCAATCATCAATTGACCGGTTAAATAACTTTGTGTCGTCAATCTGGCGCGCAGTCCTTTTTTTATCAGTGCGTTTAAAACGGCATGCCGCCCCCGAAAACCATTCATTTGCACATTTTTTCTGGGGGAAAATTTGGCATAAACAGGAATGCGAAAATCCATATTATCCGGATTGGTA
This sequence comes from Alphaproteobacteria bacterium, assembly GCA_045611665.1. Classification (GTDB taxonomy): domain Bacteria; phylum Pseudomonadota; class Alphaproteobacteria; order CAAHEQ01; family UBA3637; genus UBA7488. Next base: position 22,308 of record JAZKXP010000046.1, read on the forward strand.
ATTAAATCAATACGTGCCACTTTACCGATTTCAACCCCCATAAAGACAACCGGCGATCCAATGTTTAACCCCGAAACGGATTCATCAAAATACATGACCACTAAGTTGTCGTCATTTGTTGTGAATTTTGAGGCGATAAAATGTCCTAAAATACCAACAAAAACCAATATACTGGTCATTAAAAACAATCCGATAAGTTGTGTATTCGGTTGCTTGCTCATTTGCTTTCTCCTCGTGTTAAAAATTGTTTGACGGCCTCTGAAGGCGGATTTTTAAGCAAATCCTTCGGATTTCCTCTTGCCCCAATACTTTTAGTGGCTCCATCTAAGAAAATTGAGTTATTGCCGATGGTGAAAATGGAACTGAGTTCATGGGTTACAATGACAATTGTTGTTCCTAAACTTTGGTTAATATCCAAAATTAAATCATCTAATAATTTAGAGCTAACGGGATCCAAGCCAGCCGATGGCTCATCAAAATAAACGATTTCGGGGTCCAACGCCAAAGCTCGTGCAAGACCGGCTCGCTTTTTCATACCTCCGCTGATTTCGGACGGATAAAAATCTTCAAATCCTTTTAAACCGACCAAAGCCAATTTTAACGAAACCAATTCTTTGATTGTTTGGGCGGAATAATGCGTATATTGTTGTAAGGGCAGGGCAATATTTTCAGCCAAAGTCATCGAGCTGAACAACGCCCCACTTTGGTACAAAATACCGCATTTTTTCATTATTTCGTTTTGCTCGGAAACCGTGGCATTTGTAAAGTTTTTGCCCTCAATATAAACATGCCCGCCTTTTGCCGGAACCAATCCGGTCATGACCTTTAATAGGGAAGATTTTCCGCAACCGCTACCGCCCATAATAATAAAGATATCGCCTTTGTTAATCTCAAACGAGATATTTTTCATGAGCAGGAAATCGTCATACCCGACTGATAAATTTTTTGCCGTGATGATAGGTGTTTTTGTCATACGCCGATTACCTCACATGCCAATGTAATAAGGCCGGTCATCACAATCATCCATACAATGGCGCTGACAACGGCCTTTGTGGTGGCGACCCCAACGCTATCCGCATTACGTCCGCAATTCACACCATAGTAGCATCCGCATAGCGCAATCACACACCCGAAAACAAGACCATGGAAAATACCGACCAAGAAATTGTCTAACCCAAATGCATTAACCGAGTATCTGATGTATTCTTGTGGAACGATATCCAATATTAAAATGCTGACAGTTCCCCCACCAATCATGCCCATAAAATCGGCCCACATTGTCAAAAACGGCATTGTCAGAACTAACGCCAAAAATCTGGGTAATACCAAAAAGTCTGTCGTCGGAATGCCCATTGTTTTTAAGGCATCAACTTCCTCGTTGACCTGCATCGTGCCAATCGTGGCGGCATAGGAAGCCCCTGTGCGACCCGCCATAATAATACCAATCATAATGGCCCCCATAATGCGTGTCATGGCAATGGTAACCAGACTGGCGACATAAATTTGAGCCCCGAATAGTTTTAATTGAACCGCCCCGACAAAAGCCAAAATCAATCCCACCATAAAACTGATGAGTGAGACAATCGGAATGGCTTTCCAACTGCAATCTTGCAGAGCAAATAAAAAATCCACTTTGCGCATAATGGCCTTACCCACAATCAGACGCCCGATTGAGCGGAATGTCTGTCCAATAAAGGATAATCCCTTGCCAGTGGCGGTATAAACCCCGATACCCCATTGACCTAAACGTTCTAACACAGGTTGTTGAACAAAGGCTGATTTATCCGGCTTTCTGTCAACGGTCATAGCCAAATTTAACAAGCGTTCCAGTCCTTTTGGAAAATGGGATAAGGATACTTGAATTTTTTTGTTATTTGCTACCTGCATAATATTAAATAAAATGACAACCAACGTGGAATCCCACTTTTGAAGGGCTTGAGCGTCAATGGTAATATGTGATAATTTATGAGATAAAGCCTCATTTAATGCCGATTTTTCCGCTTCATTATCATAATCTATATAGTCGCCCGACACTGTCAGCGATAATGTTTTATCCGTGATATGATATGATAATGACATGCTCTTTCCTTTTTTGTTTTAATGTATAAAATAAAAATGTATTTGTCAATAAAAAAGCCCCGCAAAAGCGAGGCGCTTTGTTTTTTTTGTGTGCCTTATTGTGTGCGAGAATTGCTTTGACGTTCGGCTTCTTTTTCCCAAATTTCTTGGATAATGCGACGGTTTGACGCAATAATTTCTTCCATACGTTCTTCGGACGGAACACCATTTCTGGTTTCTTCAATCCACCGCGCGGTTTGAGCGGCAATAGCTTCTTTATGCTGTTCGGCAGCGCTTTTTTCGGCTGGTTGAGTATTTTCTTCGGCCTGTGTTGCCATGGCAAAAACACCGGCCAAGGCAATAGATTTGATTAAATTTTTCATTTGTTATCCCCTTTTCTTTTTTTTGTTAAAGTTCGCATATTCTACCTGAAATTGTTTTAAAAGTCAAGTAAATTTTTTAAATTTACGGATAAAAATGTAAAAGACATCTGCCGGCTTTTTTTGAATATACTATTTTGTTGATTTAGAGTAGGCTTTGTTTTGAAAAGAGGATATCTTGATTATAAATCGTTTGTGGGTTGCCTCTCCGATTTTTTTGGTTTTATCATAGGCATCAATATGAAATATTAATTCACGTTCATTGATTAAGATTAATTCACTTGTGCATGTCACTTTGGCCCCAATAGGACTGGGGGCTAAATGTGTCATTGTTATTTCGGTTCCAACCGTATCCAGTCCATCCTCTAAGGCGGATAAAACGCTTTGCCAGGCGCATTTTTCCATCATGGCAATCAGGGCAGGAGTTGCCAAGACATCCAGTCCGCCGCTTTGAATGGTTTTTGCGGTGAGGTCGTTTGAAACGGTAAAAGTTTCGGTGTGTTTAAGGCCGATGTTGAGCATGTTTTTTGTATCAGACATCTTCATCCTCCTTTTTTTTATTTAACATAATGTTCTTGTATAAATGATTTTAAGAAGTGTGTCAAAAAAAATATGAAAAGGATCGGGTATGCTTACCTTTCTCAATCAGATTTATTGTTGTAATACAAAAAAACAGCCATTATAGGCTGCTATGTTTTTGTATCAATGGTGGAGGTAAGCGGGGTGGTCATTCCCATTTTTTAAATGGGTCCCTTTCCGTCTCGCTCCTGCGACTAAAATCGCACCAGCATACTCGCGTCTGCCTGTCGCTCGTCTGACGAACCGCTTTGACGCGTTTCGCTCCCACAATACCTACCAAATAAAAAAACGACCAAAAGGTCGTGTTTTTATTTGGTGGTGTTACTTGATTTTGAACGAAAAGCAGACATTTGTCCTTTGCTTTTGGGGCATTTTGCGAATGAATAGTATGCAAAATAAATCCTTGACTTTTAAAGTAATTTGTGTTATAATCCACTTCAGTTAACGGGGCGAACTATGCCCTGTTTTTTATTGCCCGTAAGGAATGACCCTTGCGGGCTTTTTTATTAACTGAAAGGAAAGAAAATGAAATTAAATATTGTTGTTTCAGATTATACTTATATGAAAGACACTTATTGTATCGCAGGATGGAGTCCTAGCGAACAGCGCATGCGCAGATTGATGATTAATGGGCATCATTGGTCTGAAGAAGAAGCAAAACAAGTAAAAGGGCATTCATGTATTCAAGTTGAAACAATGTCAATCCCACCAGAGGAAGGTCGCGATTATCCTCACAAAAAGGAAGATACTTGGATTTCTGAAAATATTATACCTCTATATCATTACGATACACCCGCAGATCTTGCTTATGAATTAGAAGGCAGTTTATCAAAGAATATAGCTAGTGTTTTCTCAGGTCATCTAAAAGATAATTCATATGTTTTGCCCGGAACAAAATGTGCGTCTTTGGGGGCGATTAAAGTTCCGGCTCAAAACTTGGAATTTTATAAAGATAGTGAAAATAAGTTACGCATTAAAATTCGGGACAATGATGGAGAAAAGTATGATTTACGTATTACATGTCGTTATTTAAGAGATGTTTTGGACAAGATGAATGGCCTAAAAAAATTAAACGAACAACTAAAAGAAATGATTTTTGCTCATGTACGTGTAGGACTTGCAAAACCATATTACAAACAAAACAACCATTGCTTTTTAATGTGTAATGGTGTATTCTTATATTAGGAAAGGAAATAAATGCGTCTTTATACAATTGGTTTTACTGGGAAATCTGCCAGAGAGTTTTTTACCATTTTAAAACACTCTGATGTTAAGAAAGTGATTGATGTTCGCTTGTGGCCCAATACTCAATTATCTGGATTTTCAAAATCAGAAGATTTAGCTTTCTTTTTAAAAGTCCTGTGCCATATTGATTATGAACATAGAAAAGAGTTTGCACCAACCGCTACACTTTTAAGAGATTATAAAGACGGGCGTGTTACTTGGGATGATTATGTTGTGCAATATGATAGCATTTGTCATGCACGTTATTTTACCTTAACGCCAGATATGGATAACTGTTGTTTTTTATGTGCAGAACCGACACCTGAAAAATGCCATCGGCGATTGCTGGTGGAATATTTGGCAAAGCAAGGACAGAATGTGGAAATTGTGCATTTGTAATTATGATGACCTTAAAAATTTTCTGGGATGATCAAAAAAGTGTGTATGATTTGGGTGTGATGCGATTACTTACTTTTCGTTCAAAAATCAAGTAACACCCTGCATACAATAGTATGCAAGGAGCATATCCAAACAACCGATTGGTCTTACGTAACGCAGATGTTAAAGACAATGCAGTCTATGCAACAGGATCCCAAATTGGCCGGTAAAATCAGCCTCAATAAAGTGGCATTTGTTTTGGATAAAGACATCAAAGAGGGAAAATCCAAAGATTCCCAAAAGAACAATGCCCCTCGCTATAAAGAAATATGGCGCCAATATCGGGGTGTGGCTCATCTGATAGAGGCTCTTCAGATTATGAAAATGCAGTATCTGGAATGGACAGGGGATCCTATCCCTTTTGAAGCCTTTTTGGCGTTGGCGCTGGACCACCTGAATTTGGCCGCCTATCAACAGGGGGAAGAGCTGAAGAAAATGCATGAAGGGCATACCAAAAAGCCCATTGTGCCGGCGGATGAATTTTTTGCGATAGAAAAACCGAAATTGGCCGAAAATGAGTTAGCTACTGCCTTGGTGAAAGAGTGCCTTTTGACAGACCCGTCACTCAGTAAGAAAATCAGTAAATACCGCGCCCCTGTCTTTGACTATGGTAATTTTGATATTCCGAGCGATAATTAAAATTGCCTAGCGGATAAAGATACGAAACAGAAAAGGCGCAAAGTTATGCCTTTTTATGGATTGCCTAGCAAAGAAAGTTTTGGGTGGTTCATTTGCTTAAATAGCACTTTTGCTTTCATCTCACAAAAAACACAGATGAATTGTGGTAAATGGGCATTTTCAAATTGAGCCTAAAACTCATTACAAGAGCCTTTATAACTTAGCTTTCATCACCCCGTTTCAGGCACGAAAAAAGCCCGTTTCAAACGGGCTGAATCTTAAATTGGTGGAGGTAAGCGGGATCGAACCGCTGACCTCTTGAATGCCATTCAAGCGCTCTCCCAGCTGAGCTATACCCCCAAAAGATCAATAACCACATTATGCACATATTTTCAATAAATGCAACAAAAAAATTGCAATTTTTGAAAAAAAGTTATATCCTACTCTAAAATAAACGAAAAATAAGGATTTTTTATGGAAAATAATGTTCAAGAGACAACAGTGGATGATTTTTTAGGTGGATTAATTAAGCTTAAGCAACCAAAAGTCGGATATCGGGCGACCTCAGATGCCGTTATGGTGGCGGCGGCGGTGGCGGCGAAAGAAGGGGAAACGATTTTGGATGTCGGGTGTGCCAGTGGTATAGTGGGCTTGTGTATCGGTGCCAGAGTGCCGAATGTGCCAATAACCGGCGTTGAAATTCAACCTGAATTGGTCGAACTTGCGTGTCAAAATGCCGAGTTAAACGGGCAAAATTTAACGGTTATTGAGGCTGATATTTCTAAAAAAGTACCTGCTTTACACGGTATTCAATTTCATCATGTGGTAACTAATCCGCCATTTTATACGGAAACACCAGCCAGACAGTCTAAACAAGTGGAAACAGCCTATAAGCAAGTTGTACCTCTTAAAAAATGGATAGATTTTTGCTTGCGTCATTTGCGTGCAAAAGGCACATTTACAATTATTCATCGCACCGAATCGGTTCCAGAGATTTTATCCTTATTAAACGGCAGATTAGGGGGAATTCGTTTAATACCCATTTGGCCAAAACAAGGTGTTAATCCTAAGCGAGTTATTATCCAAGGCATTATGAATTCCAAAAAACCGTTTGAAATCCATCCGGGATTTGTAATGCATCATCATGATGATACCCGAACGGATGAAGCGGAACGCATTATGCGTGAGGGCGTTTCATTGTGGGATGCGCAAAAATAAACAGCGATTATTTTTTTGTTGACAGGATATTTTTATTGGTGTAATATAACCCCATTGTTTAAAGGTCCCGTAGCTCAGCTGGATAGAGCAACAGCCTTCTAAGCTGTGGGTCGTACGTTCGAATCGTACCGGGATCGCCATAAAAAAACAGAGCCGATTGGTTCTGTTTTTTTTATGCGTTGTCCGGTACGGTCGGACGTACGAGGTACGTTCGTTCGCATCAGCGGACGCCGAACGCAGTGAGGTGGTCTGAATGAAATGAAGACGAGGGGATTTATCCCCGAAGCAATCTACCGTGGATCGCCATAAAAAAACAGAGCCGATTGGTTCTGTTTTTTTTATGCGTTGTCTGGTACGGTCGAACGTACGAAGTGCGTTCGGTGAACGCAGTGAACGATGTTTGCCTACCTTTTTACCAATTCCGTGCCTTATAATCAGACCAATAATCATAGGTTCTGGCTTTATCAATTGACGACAAATGCCGTTTAGGGGCTTAGTTTGTTTTTAAAAAACTTTCTTGAATATCCAAACATGCCATTTCTGCTGTTTTTCCGGTCTAAGCCTCTTTGGGTACATATCCGAATTTTTGTAATGTATCGTTAAACAATTTAGAATGATGGGCGTCGTGAACGATACAGCTGGCATACCAATGAGTTGAGTTGTTAGATGTTTGTCGACCGACTAAAAAAGTTAGTGTATCCCAAAATGCTGCCATCCCGCTTTTTTCATTCTGTTGAATGCGTCCGATATGTTGTTCAACCATTTCGTAATGTGCGGGCGAATGTTGTTTAATCAGCTGTAAAGCCTTTTGAGTATTTCTGATAAACTTATCATCTCCTTGGATTTGAATGTTGAAATCTCCGAGTGCCTTTTGTGGGACACTGGCGCATAACCATTCAAAAACGCACAGCTTTCTCAAAAAAGAAAAGGCATTTTGATTGCGGTCTTCGTCTTTCATATGTTTTGGCAAAGGGGGGCGGAGACCATACAGAATCATGATGAGACCTTTGGTTGCTCTCCTCTTTCATATGTTCCGGTAGCGGTGGCGGCACCCATTGTGATTCTGTATATGACATACTGTCCTCCTGTTCTGTATTTTGTTATACCATAATCAGGTAAAAAAGTCAAAAAATAACAGGCAATGCAGCAAGCGGATACACTGTTTGAAACTATCTGACAGCTGGATGTGCGGGGGATAAAAGTATGAGTTTTAGCTGTGAGCGCACGAAAGAGGGGCGGTATTTTAGCCGACAACATCAATCGGTTTCATAAAAATTTATCTGTCACGAAAAGGGTCGTTTTTGTGACAGACTTTGTTTTGTTGTTTTTAATGATTTTAACATCGCATAAAATAATTAAAAAATCAACACAAAATCAATCAATTATTTTATTTTTTTATTTT